>NZ_CP132360.1:1519757-1596118 GCF_030758955.1 Agrococcus beijingensis
GCGGTGCGTCGACGCGGGATTGGCCAGCGGCGCCGCCGTCGCGAGCGCGCGGCGCACCGAATCCCGCATGGGGGTCGCCGCGGCGTGATCGAACTGGTGCACGCTCCCCTACCCTAGAGCGCGTGGGGGATTCGAACGTTCGAGAGCGCGGGCTCGAGCCGACCCCCGGCGGCCACCGCCTCACCGTCTGGTCGAAGCACGCCACGGCGATGCAGCTGCGCGTGTTCGACCCGCACGACCCCGACTGGCTGCTGCACACGCTGCCGATGGAGCGGGTCGGCGACGACTTCACGATCGAGACCGAGCTGCTCGAGATCGGCACGCCCTACGCGATCGGCGTCGAGGGCCCCACCGGCGCCGGCCACGCGTTCGACCCGCAGCGCAACGCCGTGCCGCCGCATGCGCGCGGCATCATCCGCACCCCGCACGGCCAGCACCGGGCGACGGTCATCGACCCGACCTTCGACTGGGGCGGCGTCGGCCGGCCCGAGGTGCCCCTCGACCGCCAGGTGATCTACGAGGCGCACGTGAAGGGCCTCACGAAGCTGAGCCCGCACATGCCGACCGAGCTGCGCGGCACCTACGCGGGCCTCGCGCATCCGTCGACGATCGACTACCTGCAGCAGCTCGGCGTCACCACGGTGCAGCTGCTGCCGATCCACCTGTTCGTCTCCGAGCAGCGGCTGCTGCAGCAGGGCCGCGTCAACTACTGGGGCTACAACACGCTCAGCTGGTTCGCCCCGCACGGGGCGTACGCGTCGCGCAACGCCCGCTTCGACGGCACCGGCGGCGTGCTGCGCGAGGTCAAGGGCATGATCCGCCTGCTGCACGAGGCGGGCATCCAGGTGTTCCTCGACGTCGTCTACAACCACACGTCCGAGGAGGGCATGGGCGGGCCGCCGTCGAGCCTGCGCCTGATCGACAACGCCTCGTACTACCGCGTCGGCGGCGACGGCGGGCTGGTCGACTGGACCGGCTGCGGCAACACCGTCGACTTCTCGGTGCCCGCGGCGCAGCAGCTGGTGCTCGACTCGCTGCGGTACTGGCGCAGCGAGTTCCAGATCGACGGCTTCCGCTTCGACCTGGCGACCACGCTCGGCAGGGGCGCCGACGGCGCCTACGACCCCGAGCATCCGCTGCTCGAGCGCATCCTCGACGATCCCGCGCTGCAGGGCGCCACCATGATCGCGGAGCCCTGGGACATCGGGCCCGACGGCTGGAAGACCGGCAGGTTCCCGGGCGGCTACACCGAGTGGAACGACCGCTTCCGCGACACGGTGCGGCAGTTCTGGCTCAGCGACTACCGCTCCTTCCGGCACGGCGGCCAGGGCGCCACCGGCGTCGGACCGCTCGCCCACGCCGTGTCGGGCTCCGAGGGGCTGTTCGACTCCAGCCGCGGACCGCTCGCGAGCCTCAGCTTCATCACCGCGCACGACGGCTTCACGCTCGCCGACCTCGCCCGGTACGACCGCAAGCACAACGAGGCGAACGGCGAGGACAACCGCGACGGCGCCGACGAGAACCGCTCGTACAACCACGGGCTCGAGGGCCGCACCGACGACGTCGGCGTGCAGCTCGACCGGCGCAAGTCGATGCGCAACCTGCTGGGCACGCTGCTGGTGTCGGCCGGCGTGCCGATGCTGACGATGGGCGACGAGTTCGGCCGCACGCAGCGCGGCAACAACAACGCCTACTGCCAGGACTCGGCACTGACATGGATGCGCTGGGAGCGGAAGGACTGGCAGGACGCGTTCCTCGCCCAGACCCGGCGCCTGCTGCAGCTGCGGCGCGAGCACCCGGCGCTGCGGCCGCTCGAGTACGGCCAGGCCGGCCAGCGCATGGCCGGCAGCTCGAGGCTCGATTGGTTCAACGCGGCGGGCGCCGCGATGACGATCGACGACTGGGATCACTCGCACGACCGCACGATGCAGATGCTCGCCGAGTCGACGCCGGCCGAAGAGGACTACTCGCGGGTGCTGGTGGTCTTCCACGGCTCGCCGCGCGACACGATCGTCACGGCCCCGATGGCCGACGGCGCCACCGAGTACGAGCTGCTCTGGGACTCCGCGAGCGACCTGCTCGGCGACGAGCGGGTGACGCCCGGCGCGGGTGTGCTGATGGCCGCCATGAGCATGCGCGTCTACACGGTGCACGGGCTGCCGAGCGGCGGCGAGCCCGAGGCGACCGTGGTGCGGCTGCGGATCCCGCCGTCGCCGCCGACCGCCGAGTAGGCGGCCGGCTGCGGCAGCGCCGGCGGCGCCGGCTCAGGCCTTGGCGTAGGCAACGAGGCCGAGCTCGGCGTCGTTCGCGAGCATCTCGTGCTTCGGCACGACCCGCACGGTGTAGCCGAACGTGCCCGCGATCGGCAGCTCGATGGCGGCCTCGAAGCGCCGCGCGGCGCTGTCGCCGCCCCGATCCTCGAGCGTGAACCGCCGGGTGTGGCGCAGCTCGCCCTCCTCCGACATCGCACCGGCGACCACCTCGACCGTGACGTCGTCGGGCGACAGCGCACCCAGGTCGAGGAAGGCCCGCACGCGCACCTGGTCGCCGACGATCGGCGGCACGTCGACGCCGTCGACCTCGACGTGGTGCACCGACACGCCTCCGAACGCCTGACGCATCCGCCCCGTCCATGCGGCGAAGCCACGGCCGGCCTCAGCGGTGTCGGCACCGGCGATCGACGCCGCGCGCGCCGCCGGCGCGTAGAGCTCGCGCACGTACTCGGCGAGCATCCGCTCGGCCGAGAGCTCGGGGCTCAGCGTCGCCAGCGTGTGGCGGATCGAGGCGATCCACGCCGTCGGCAGCCCGCGCTCGTCGCGGTCGTAGAAGCGCGGCGCCACCTGGTGCTCGATGATCTCGTACATGGCGTTCGCCTCGAACGCGTCGCGCTCGGCCGCATCCATCTGCTCGTGCGCCGAGGGGATCGCCCAGCCGTTCTGGCCGTCGAAGTACTCCTCCCACCAGCCGTCGAGGATCGAGAGGTTGAGCGAGCCGTTCAGCGCGGCCTTCATGCCGGAGGTGCCGCACGCCTCCAGCGGGCGCGGCGGGTTGTTGAGCCACACGTCGCAGCCCGGGTAGAGCGACTTGGCCATCGCGATGTCGTAGTTCTCGAGGAACACCAGCCGGCCGCGGATGTCGGGCTCCTGCGAGAAGCGCACCAGCTCCTGGATCAGCTGCTTGCCCGCCTCGTCGGCCGGGTGCGACTTGCCGGCGATGACCAGCTGCACCGGGCGCTCGGGGTCGGTCAGGATCGACCGCAGCCGCTCGCGGTCATGGAGCATGAGCGTGAGCCGCTTGTAGGTCGGCACGCGGCGGGCGAAGCCGATCGTCAGCACGTCGGGGTCGAGCATCCGGTCGATCCACGAGGGCGCCACGCCCTCGTTGCGCTCGTGCTTGCGGCGCGTGCGGGCGCGGGCCTCGTCGACCAGGTGCGCGCGCATCTCCCGCCGCACCGACCACAGCGTCTCGTCGCTCACCGCGTCGGAGCCCCAGTCGCAGCGGGCGGTGTCGAGCGTGCCGAGCTCGCGCTCGGCCAGGTGCTTGAGCGACGGCGAGGTCCAGGTGGGCGCGTGCACGCCGTTGGTGACCGAGGTGATCGGCACCTCCTCGACGTCGAAGCCCGGCCAGCGGTCCTGGAACATCGCGCGGCTGACAGCGCCGTGCAGCTTCGAGACACCGTTCGCGCGCTGCGCGATCGAGAAGCCCAGCTGCGCCATGTTGAAGATCGAGGGGTCGTCCTCGCGGCCGAGCGCGAGCACCCGCTCGACGTCGACGCCCGGCACGAGGTCGCCCGAGAGGTGCCTGCGCACCAGGTCGAGGTCGAACCGGTCGATGCCGGCGGGCACGGGCGTGTGCGTCGTGAAGACGGTGCCCGCGCGCACGACCGCGAGCGCCTCGTCGAACGTCAGTCCGGCCGAGGCGGAGAGCTGCGCGATGCGCTCGATGCCGAGGAAGCCCGCGTGCCCCTCGTTGGAGTGGAAGACGGTCGGCTCGGGAGCGCCGGTCAGCTCGCTGTAGACGGCCAGCGCCCGCACCCCGCCGATGCCGAGCAGCAGCTCCTGCTGCAGGCGATGCTCGCCGCCGCCGCCATAGAGCCGATCGGCGACGCCGCGCAGCTCGAGCTCGTTCTCGTGGATGTTCGTGTCGAGCAGCAGCAGCGGTACGCGGCCGATCGTCGCCTGCCAGATGCGGGCGTGCAGGGTGCGCGCACCCGGCAGCGCGAGCGCGACGGTCGCGTGCGTGCCGTCGGCGTTGCGCAGGATCGTCAGCGGCAGCCCGTCGGGATCGAGCACCGGGTACGACTCCTGCTGCCAGCCCTCGCGCGAGATGGCCTGCTTGAAGTAGCCGGCCTGGTAGAACAGCCCGACGCCGACGATCGGCACGCCCAGGTCGCTGGCGGCCTTCAGGTGGTCGCCGGCGAGGATGCCGAGGCCGCCGGAGTACTGCGGCAGCGCGCTGGTGATGCCGAACTCGGGAGAGAAGTAGGCGATCGCCTCGGGTGCGTCCTCGAGCGACTGGTACCAGCGCGCCTGCGACAGGTAGTCGTCGAGGTCGTCGGCGAGCGCATCGACACGGCTGACGAACCCCTCGTCGTCCGCGAGCTGCCGCAGCCGCTCGGTGCCGACCCAGCCGAGCAGCTGCACCGGGTCGTGGCCGGTGGCGCGCCAGCCGTCGAGCGAGATCTCGCGGAACAGCTCGCGGGTCGGCTCGTGCCACGACCAGCGGAGGTTCGAGGCAAGCTGCTCGAGCCTGGCCAGGCGCTCGGGGAGGGACGTGCGGACGGTGAATCGGCGGATCGCTCTCACGCGTCCAGAGCCTAGCGGCGCCCGCGCCGCGGCTGTGCACCCCGCGCCCACCGGGGCCTCTGTAGGCCCGCGCCCACCGAGGCCTCTGTAGGTTGGGTGCCGTGGCGAACAAGCGCGAGATGGATGTCCTGTCCGGCCGGATCCCGGTGCTCGACCTGAGCCCCCAGCAGCCCGGCAATCGATTCCCCGCGAAGGCGGTGGTCGGCGACGTGGTGCCCTTCGAGGCGGCGGCGTTCCGTGAGGGCCACGATCGCATCGGCGTGACGCTGGTGCTCCGCTCCCCCTCCGGCGTCCGCGCCCGCGTGCCGATGCATCCGCTCAACGACGGCCTCGACCGCTGGCGCGCGCTCGCGCAGGTCTCCGAGCGGGGCCTCTGGCGCTGGCACGTCGAGGCGTGGGCCGACGAGTGGGCCACCTGGCACCACAACGCAGAGATCAAGATCCCCGCAGGCATCGACACCGAGGTGATGGCGGCGCTCGGCGCGCAGCTGCTCGCCCGCGCCGCGCGCCAGTCGAAGGGCATGGACGCCACCCTGCTCGCGGGCGCCTCGAGCGCCCTCTCCAACCCTGCGGCGCCGATCATGCACCGCTGGGCCTCGGTCAACGACCCCGAGATCCTGGCGGCCGTCGACCGGGCGCGCCCGAGGTCGCTCGTCACCGAGTCCGAGAAGCTGACGCTGCGCGTCGAGCGCACCCGCGCGGGCGTCGGCGCCTGGTACGAGCTCTTCCCCCGCTCGGAGGGCGCCGTGCAGCGCCCCGACGGCAGCTGGCAGTCGGGCACCTTCGCCACCGCCGCGAAGCGGCTTCCCGCCGTCAGGGCGATGGGCTTCGACGTGCTCTACCTGCCGCCCGTGCATCCGATCGGCGAGGTCAACCGCAAGGGCCCCAACAACACCCTGACGCCCCAGCCCGGCGACCCCGGCTCCCCATGGGCGATCGGCTCGAAGGCGGGCGGGCACGACACCATCCACCCCGACCTCGGCACGATCGACGACTTCCGCGCCTTCGTGCGCGCGGCGGCGGATGCGGGGCTCGAGGTGGCCATGGACCTCGCCCTCCAGGCGGCCCCGGACCATCCGTGGGTGACCGAGCACCCGGAGTGGTTCACGACGCTGCCGGACGGCTCGATCGCCTTCGCCGAGAACCCGCCGAAGAAGTACCAGGACATCTACCCCGTCAACTTCGACAACGACCCCGCCGGGATCGTCGAGGAGGTGCTGCGGCTGCTCGACCACTGGATCGGCTGCGGCGTGCGCATCTTCCGCGTCGACAACCCGCACACGAAGCCCCTGTGGTTCTGGGAGCGCGTCATCCGCGACGTGAACAAGGAGCACGGCGACATCGTCTTCCTCGCCGAGGCCTTCACGCGCCCCGCGATGATGCAGGCGCTCGGGAAGGTCGGGTTCCAGCAGTCGTACACGTACTTCGCCTGGCGCAACACGAAGGCCGAGCTCGAGGAGTACCTGCGCGAGGTGACCGGGCCGCAGGCGGCGTGGTTCAAGCCTGCCTTCTGGGTCAACACGCCCGACATCCTCACCGAGTACCTGCAGTTCGGCGGCGTGCCGGCGTTCAAGGTGCGCGCCGCGATCGCCGCCACCGCGGTGCCGACCTGGGGCATGTACGCGGGCTACGAGCTCATCGAGGACGTCGCCCGGCCCGGGGCCGAGGAGGCGATCGACAACGAGAAGTACGAGTACAAGCCGCGCGACTGGGCGCAGGCCGAGCGCAACGGCACCACCATCGCGCCGTACATCGCGCGCCTCAACGAGATCCGTGCCGCCCACCCGGCGATCCGGCAGCTGTGGGCGCTCGACGTGCACTGGTCCGACGACGAGGCCGTGCTCGTCTACTCGAAGCACGTCGACGGCGCCTTCACCGAGTCGGGCGAGAGCGACACGATCATCGTGGTCGCGAACGTCGACCCGCACTCGGCCAGGCAGACGACCGTGCACCTCGACCTGACGAAGCTCGGCATGCGCCCCGGCGACACGTTCGAGGCCCACGACCTCATCTCTGGCGAGACGTGGAGCTGGAGCGACCACAACTTCGTGCGCCTCGATGCCCACATCGAGCCCGCGCACGTCATCCACGTGCGACGATCGGCTGCATGATGCTCGACGAGAACACCCTCCGGCAGCTCGGTGACGGGGAGCACCCCGCACCGCACGATCTGCTCGGCGCGCATCCGGATGCGTCCGGTCACGTCGTGCGGGCGGTGCGCCACCTGGCCGCCTCGGTCGAGGTGATCGGCACCGACCCCGCCGCCGTGCCGACCCCCATGGAGCACCTCGGGCAGGGGGTCTGGGCGGCGACCGTGACCGGACCCATCCGCCCCTATCGCCTGCGCACGACCTACGGCGACGGCGGCAGCTGGGAGGCCGAGGACCCGTATCGCTTCACGCCCACGCTGGGCGAGCTCGACCTCCACCTGTGGAGCGAGGGCCGCCACGAGCAGGTCTGGAAGGTGCTCGGATCGCGCCTGCGCGAGCACGAGGGCGTGCGGGGCGCGACCTTCGCCGTGTGGGCGCCGAACGCGCGCGCCGTGCGCATCATCGGCGACTTCAACGACTGGGTCGGCCGCGCGCACCCGATGCGCAGCATGGGCGGCTCGGGCGTCTGGGAGCTGTTCGTGCCGGGCGAGCTCGAGCACTCCGGCTACAAGTACGAGATCCTCACCGACCACGGGTGGGTGACCCGGGCCGACCCGATGGCGCGCTACACCGAGGTGCCGCCCGCCACCGCGTCGAAGGTCGGCACGAGCCGCTTCGCGTGGAGCGATGACGAGTGGATGGCGTCCCGGGCCGCCAAGGACGTGTACAACTCCCCCATGTCGGTCTACGAGCTGCACTTCGGCTCCTGGCGGCCGGGCCTCGGCTACCGGGAGATGGCGGATGCGCTCATCGAGCACCTCGAGGAGACCGGCTTCACGCACGTCGAGTTCATGCCGCTCGCGGAGCACCCGTTCGGCGGTTCCTGGGGCTACCAGGTGACCGGCTACTACGCCCCCACCAGCCGCTTCGGGCACCCCGACGACCTGCGCTACCTGATCGACCGGCTGCACCGCGCCGGGTACGGCGTGCTCGTCGACTGGGTGCCGGGCCACTTCCCGAAGGACGAGTGGGCGCTCGCCCGCTTCGACGGCCGCGCCCTCTACGAGCACCCCGACCCGCGCCGCGGCGACCAGCCCGACTGGGGCACGCACGTGTTCGACTTCGGCCGCCCCGAGGTGAAGAACTTCCTGGTCGCCAACGCGATCTACTGGTTCGAGGAGTTCCACATCGACGGCCTGCGCGTCGACGCGGTCGCGTCGATGCTCTACCTCGACTACTCGCGCAAGGACGGCGAGTGGCTGCCGAACGTGCACGGCGGGCGCGAGCACCTCGAGGCGATCTCGCTGCTGCAGGAGGTCAACGCGACGGTCTACCGCCGGCACCCGGGCATCGTGATGATCGCGGAGGAGTCGACCTCGTGGCCGGGCGTCACGAAGCCGACCGACCAGGGCGGGCTCGGCTTCGGCATCAAGTGGAACATGGGCTGGATGCACGACACGCTCCAGTACATGGCGGTCGACCCGATGTACCGGTCGCACCACCACAACGACATCACGTTCTCGTTCTTCTACGCGTTCTCGGAGCAGTTCATGCTCCCGATCAGCCACGACGAGGTCGTGCACGGCAAGGGCTCGCTGCTGAGCAAGATGCCCGGCGACCAGTGGCAGAAGCTCGCCTCCGTGCGCGCCTACCTGACCTTCATGTGGGCGCACCCGGGCAAGCAGCTGCTGTTCATGGGCCAGGAGTTCGGGCAGCCGAGCGAGTGGAGCGAGGCGCGCGGGCTCGACTGGTGGATCCTCGACCAGCCGGTGCACCGCGGGCTGATGTCGCTGGTGACGCAGCTGAACCGCGTCTACCGCGACACCGAGGCGCTCTGGCTGCGCGACAACGAGCCGGGCGGCTTCGAGTGGATCGACGGCGGCAACTCGGCCGACAACCTCGTGGCGTTCCTGCGCTGGGGAGCCGAGGGCGACGCGGTCGCCGCGGTCGTCAACTTCTCGGGGCGCCCGGTCGAGGGCTACCGGATCGGGCTCCCGAGCTCTGGCGACTGGGAGGAGGCCGTGAACTCGGACGCGCAGGAGTTCGGCGGCTCCGGCGTCGGCAACCTCGGCGTCGTGCACGCGGTCGACGAGCCGTGGGGCGGTCGCCCGGCGTCAGCGACGATCACCGTGCCGCCGCTGGCGGGGCTGATCCTGCGGCGCAGGGCCCCTGCTCCCGACCGGGCGGTCGAGGCTCAGTAGAGGAGCGTCGTCAGCCGCTTGCGGGCGGCTGCCACGCGCTCGTCGTCGAGGCCGACGATCTCGAACAGGTCGAGCAGGCGCAGTCGGGCGTCCTGCTTCTCGTCGCCCGCGAGCGAGCCGACGAGGTCGAGCATGCGCAGGAACGCGTCCTCGACGTGACCGCCGGAGAGGTCGAGGTCGGCGACGAGCATCTGCGCCTCGGCGTCGGTCGGAGCGGCCGCGGCCGCGGCGCGGATCTCGTCGGCGCCCTTCCCGCGCAGGCGTGCGAGCAGCCGCACCTGCGCGAGCCCGGCGATCGCGTCGGCGTCGCGCGGGTTCTGCGCGATCGCCTTCTCGAACGCGGCGATGCCGGCGTCGAGGTCGCCGGCGTCGATCGCGTCGTAGGCCTCCTGGTGCAGCGGCGGCACCGGTGCCGGCGCGGGCTCTGCGTCGTCGCCAGCCGCGTCGCCGACCGGCACGCTGCCGGTGATGCCCTGCTGCTCGGCGAACGCCAGCACCTGCTCGAGCACGTCCTTCACCTGCTCCTCGGGGATCGCCCCGGTGAACAGCGGCGCGGGGCGGCCGGCGATGATCGCGGCCACGGTGGGGATCGACTGCGCGTTGAACGCCTGCACGAGCTGCGGGTTGGTGTCGGCGTCGACCTTCGCGAGCACGAGGCGGCCGCCGTACCCCTCGATGAGGCGCTCGAGCACCGGCGAGAGCTGCTTGCACGGTCCGCACCACTCGGCCCAGATGTCGATGATGACCGGCACCCGGTTCGACAGCTCGACGATCGTGGCGAGGTCGGCGTCGGTGACGTCGACGATCACGCCCGGCGTGCCGGCCGCAGGTGCGCCCTGCGCGGCCTCGGGCGCTGCTGCGGACTGCTGGTGGCGCGCGGCGAGGGCCGACAGGTCGACCGCCCCTCCCATCGACGCGGGCAGACGTGCCTCGGACATCACTGGACCTCCCTTGCGCTGACGAGTGCCTGGCTGTAGCCGACCACCTGGATCTGGGTGCCCTCCGGAGCGTCGGCGGGCGGCACCGAGAAGAGCACCTGGATCTGGTAGGTGGTCTCGATGCCTCGTGTCGACTGCTGGACGCCTGCGAGGATGCCGGCGCCCGCCTGGGCCTCGATCTCGACGCCCTCGTCGGCCGGCGTGGCGCGCTGGGTCTCGAGGAACGAGCTCGCCATGAGCGCCCCGCCCTCGTTGTTCACCAGCAGGATCGGCGCCTGCTCGTCCTCGGCCGCCGACCACTCGAGGGTCGAGAGCTCGAACTCGGGCAGCGCGCGCTGGGCGTCCTTGGCGGGGCGGCCGATCTCGGCGCGCAGCGCATCGCCCTCCTCGCGGAACCAGGCGTTGAACTGCGACTCCGCGCCGTTCAGCAGCACGTCGGCGTAGGCGGCGGTGATCTCGTTCGGCCGGCGCTGCAGCAGCGGGGTGTCGCCCGGCAGGCTGGCGGCACCGATCGTCGGGCTGGCGACCGCGGGCAGCTGCACGCCGGAGGCGAGCGTCGTGATGTAGACGAGCTTGTAGTCCGAGCGCGCATCGGCCTGCTGGAAGGTCAGCGCCGACTGCGCCTGCGTGCCGTCCTGCCAACCGACGATCGCCATCACGCTGCGCGGCCAGATCTCGGTCTGCTGCGGCAGCAGCAGCTCGACCTCACCGTCGGCGATGCCCGCCACTGCGGCGATCTCACCGTTCTGCGTGCGCACCTGGTAGCTGGTGGTGCGGGCCTCCAGCGCCGGACCAGCGAGGCGCTGCGCGGCGATGTCGGGATTGAGCGCGGCATCGGCCTCGACGACCGCGGCGCGCGTGGCCTCGAGCACCCGGCCGAACTGGTTCTCGGTCAGGGCCACCGGCGGCAGCGTCTCCTCGAGGCTCGTCGGCGTCGGAGCGCCGGTGGGCTGCGCGGTCGGCTCGGCGCTGGGCCAGTACTGCGGGCCGCAGCCGGTCAGGCCGACCACGGCCACGACGGGCAGGGCGAGCAGGCCGAAGCGACGCTTCCGTCGCGGTGCCGCGGAGACGTTCTTGCCCCGCTCCGCCTCGACCTCTGGGCCGGTGTCGCTCGGGGGCGTCGGCGCGGATGAGCCCGACGCGGCGTCATCGCCCTGCGGTGTCGACGCATCCGCCGCCTCGATCTCGCCCTGCGGCTCGCGCGGCTCGACGGCCGCGCGGTCGGGGCGAGGCAGGCCCTGCTGCGCGTCGCGCCGCAGCTGGCGGCGCTCGGCCCGGGTCAGGTCGCGGTGCGAGCGACGCTGCGGGCCGCGACGACGCCGGTGGCTGCGCAGGGCGAGGAGGAAGAACAGCAGCGCGAGCGCGAGGAAGAAGAGCCCTGCGGCGACCAGCGGGCCGAAGAGCGGCGTCTTCGCATCGAACGGCCACTCCACGCGGATGTCGGAGGGAGCCGCCGATCCGGGTGCTCCGGCGATCGCGATCGTGTAGCCGACGGGCAGGTCGATGGTCATCTCGACCGAGCCCTCGCCCTGCTGCTCCTCGATCCACATGTCGCTGCCGGCGAGCTCGGGCAGCGGGGCGTCGTCGCCCGGCTCGAGCTGCAGCGCGAGCGCGTCGCTCGCATCGAGCTGCGCGATCGCGTGCTCCGTCTCGCCCACCCAGCCGAGCACGTCGTGCTCGCGGCCGACCACCGCGGTGATCGGGCCCTCGCCCTCGATGGCGATGCTCTGGACGCCGTCGTGCGTGTTCAGCGCCTCACCGCCGAGCAGCACGATCTGGGCCGATGTCGGCTCCTGGACCTCGGCCACGATCGAGTCGGGCGGGGCCCACAGGGTGCGCTGCCCGATGCCGAGGCCGAGCAGCACGAGCGAGATCACGAGGCTCACAGCCGCGAGGATGTATCGCACGGGTCAGAGGTCCTTTCACGCTCGCCGAGAGCTTCGGCAGGTCGACCAGACGGACGACGCAGAGCGGGCAAGCCTCCAGGGTACCGAGCCGGAGCGCGATCTGCCAAGCCCCATCGGGCGCGCGCCCCCCAGGGTGGGGCTCCCCCGCGCCCTAGGATGCCGAATGTGAACATCAGGAACGGCTTCCTCCTCGGCCTCGTGGGCGGGCTCGGGGTGCTGCTGGCACTGGCCATCGGCGCCGGCATCCAGCAGATCAGCACCGTGCTCGTCTGGGCGTTCGCCGGCATCTTCCTGGCGCTGGGCCTCGAGCCGGTGATCCAGTTCCTGATCCGGCGCAAGGTGCCCCGATGGGCGGCGGTGCTGATCATCTTCGTCGTGATCGTGGCCGTGCTGGTCGGTGCGACCTGGCTGATCGTGCCGACGATCGTCGCCCAGTTCACCGTGCTGGTGCAGTCGATCGTCGAGGAGATCGAGGGCGGCGCGCTCGACAGCGTGCTGACCTGGGTGCGCGAGACGTTCCCGCAGTTCGACATCGACGGCACCGTCGAGCAGATCATGCTCGCCCTGACCGACTTCGAGACCTGGTCGACGCTGCCCCCGTGGGTGGCCGACATCGCGGCGGGCGTGGTCGGCGGCGTCGGCCAGGTCGTGTTCGCCCTCGGCGGCGCCTTCATCGTCATCGTCCTCATGCTGTACTTCACGGGCTCGCTGCCGTCGCTGAAGTCGGGCATGTACCGCCTGGTGCCGGCCTCGTCGCGGCCGAAGTTCATCGAGATCGCCGAGCAGATCATGAAGTCGGTCGGCCGCTTCGTGCTCGGCCAGGGCTCGCTCGGCCTGCTGAACGGCGTGCTCTCCTTCATCGTGCTGTCGATCGCCGGCTCGGAGCTCGCCGGCGTCTACGCGTTCGTGGCGCTCATCGCGTCGACCATCCCGCTCGTCGGCACGATCTCCGCCTCCGTGGTGATCTCGCTGCTGGTGCTCGCGCTCGACGGGCCGCAGACGGCGCTGCCCGTCGCGATCTGGTACCTGCTCTACATGCAGCTCGAGGCCTACGTCATCAGCCCGCAGATCATGAACCGGGCGGTGAAGGTGCCCGGTGTCGTGGTCGTGCTGGCTGCCCTCATCGGCGGCACCCTGCTCGGCATCCTCGGCGCGCTCGTCGCGATCCCGGTGGCGGCGGCGATCCAGCTGATCCTGAAGGAAGTCGTGATCCCGAAGCAGGACGCCAGATAGCGGCAACCGCTGCGCGTCAGCGGGCGCGCCAGCAGCCGGTGTGCCAGTGGCGCCGATCCTCGACCGCGCGCTCGCCGAAGATCGAGTCGGCCCGCCACACGACGACGTGCGCCGTGCCCTGCACGACCGAGGCACCGCATCCGGGGCAGACGTAGTCCTTCACCGCGCTCGCGGCCGACATCGGCTGCACGTGCCACTCGGCGCCCGCGCGCCGTTCGATGCGGGCGGTGCCCTGCATCAGGCGGTCGACGTCGAGCGGCACGTAGGGCTGCGCGCGACGACTGGGCCGCCGCGAGGGCATCAGTACCAGCCCACCTGCTGCGAGTGGCCCCAGGCGCCGCACGGCGTGCCGTAGCGACCGGAGATGTAACCGAGGCCCCAGGTGATCTGCGTCACCGGGTTGGTCTGCCAGTCAGCCGCGACCGTCGCCATCTTGGAGCCGGGGAGCGACTGCGGGATGCCGTACGCGCCGCTGGAGCGGTTCTGCGCGTAGACGTTCCAGTTCGACTCCTTCTGCCACAGCTTGTAGAGGCAGGCGTACTGATCCTCGCCCCAGCCGCGGTTCAGCACCATCTCGCGGGCGATCGCCTGGGCGGTGCCCGGGTCGGGCGCGGCGACCGCGGGGATGGCGACCGTTGCACGGGGGGCGGCGGGCGCGGCGCCGGCGACGGGCGCCGCAGCGGCGACCCGCGTCGGCGTGGGGGTCGGGGTGGGCGTGGGCGTGGGCGTCGGCGTCGGGGTGTGCACCACGATCGTGTCGCGCACGAGCGACGCCTGCGCGCCGGTGATCTCGCCGATCGCCTGGCCGGGGCGGTTCTCGCTCGGCAGCGAGGCGGGATCGGCCATCACCTGCGCGCCGGGGCTGGCTGCCAGCGAGACGGCGACGAAGCCCATCGCGGCGAGCAGCGAGACACCCGAGAGCACGCCGCGAGTGCGCGTCTTGCGCGCGCTGGAGGTGCTGGGTCGAGTGAACACGAGGATCGACGCTATCACGGAACGGTAACGAAGCCCAGGCCCCGATCGTTCAGCGGACCGCCAGCATGAGGCTCACGACCGTGTCGAAGAGGCGGTCGACCTCGTCCTCGTCGTAGCCGCCGAACTGCGCGTCGAACTGGGCGGTGCGCACCTGTCGCGCCGTCATGTCGGGCCCGTCCTCGAGGTAGGAGGCGACGCGCTGCGCGAAGGCGTCGACATCGGCGACGCGGTAGCCGCGGGAGATGCGGCTCACCCGGCGGAAGCGCTCGCCGTCGGGTCGGTGCAGCTGCTCGAGCGTCTGCTGCGCCCGGTCGCGGATCTTCCCGTACCAGGCCTCCTCCCCGTGCTCGGCGATGCCCCGCTCGTGCTCGCGACGGGCGAACGCCTCCTCCAGCCGCTCGAGGGCCGCGTCGACGTGCGCGGGCGAATAGCCGCCCTTCTGCATCGGGAAGCTGGTGCGACGGATGGTCGACGAGTCGATCGCCGTGGCGGCTCGGGCATCGGTCGCGTAGGCACGACGGGCATCCTCGAGGAAGTCCTCGACCTGCTCGATGTCGTACCCGGGCTGCGACCGCCGGGCTCTGGGGAACGTGCTCATCGCCACCATCATGCCAGCGGTCGCGGCGGAGTCAGGCGTGCACCACCTGGAAGAGGGCCATCATCACGACCGAGCTCGGCAGGATCGAGTCGAGCCGGTCGAGGAATCCGCCGTGCCCGGGCAGGAACGAGCCGATGTCCTTGATGCCCAGATCCCGCTTGATGATCGACTCGGCGAGGTCGCCGACGGTCGCCGAGACGACGAGCAGCGCGGCGAGGATGAAGCCGAACCACCATTCCTGCCCCAGCATCCACACCGACAGCGCGATGCCTGCCGCCGTGGCGAGCACGGCACCGCCCGCCAGGCCCTCCCAGGTCTTGCCGGGGCTGATGCGCGGCGCCAGCTTGTGCCTGCCCAGCAGCACGCCCGCCGCCAGCGCGCCGGTGTCGATCACCGTCGTCATGATGATCATCGCGAGCGTCCACCACTGGCCGCCGTCCTGGGCGGTGAGCTGCACGGTGAAGGCGCCCAGCACCGCCACGTAGGCGATGCAGAAGGCGCCCTGCGTGATGTCGGCGAAGACGGCGGATGCGCCGGTCCGGGTGCGTGCGTCGGCCAGCTCGGCCACGCGCACCACGGCGACGCCGGCGATCGCGCCCAGGGTGCCCCACCACATCCCGGCGGCGCCCCAGAACCAGGTGATCGGCAGGATGGCGCTGCCGAGCAGCACCAGCGGGATGCGCGGCACGTCGCGGCCGGCGAAGCGCAGCGCGCTGGCGAGCTCGTAGAGGGCGAAGCCGATGAGCACGGTCGCGAAGACCATGAACAGCACCTTCACCCAGAGCAGGCTCGCCAGCAGCACGCCGCCCAGCAGCAGCGCGATCCCGGTCGCAGCCGCGAGGTCGCGCCCGGTGCGCTTGTTGACGCGCGCTCGCGTCGCCTCGATCTGATCCCTGGCCGCATGGATCTGCGCCTGGATCTGGGCCTCGATCTCGGCGGCGCTGCGGTGCTCCTTGTCCACCGTCGCTTCCCGACTCCTCGCTCAGACCTCGAGGAGCTCGGTCTCCTTCTTCTTCAGCGCGTCGTCGATGCTGTCGACGGTCTGCTTCGTGAGCAGCTCGAGCTCCTTGCCTGCGCGGGCGACCTCGTCCTCGCCCACCTCGTTGAGCTTGTCGAGGTCGGCCAGCGCCTGGCGGCGCACGTTGCGCACGGCCACGCGGGCCTGCTCGGCCTTGTCCTTGACGATCTTCACGTAGTCGCGGCGACGCTCCTCGGTGAGCTCGGGCATGACGATGCGCACCAGGTTGCCGTCGTTCGAGGGGGTCACGCCGAGATGCGGGGCGTTGACGATCGCGCGCTCGATCTCCTTCAGCGCGCTCTTGTCGAACGGCGTGATGACGAGGGTGCGGGCGTCGGGCTGCTGGAACGACGCCAGCTGCAGCATCGGTGTCGGCGTGCCGTAGTACTCCACATTGAGCCGCTGGAACAGCGCGGGGTTCGCCCGGCCGGCGCTCACCGTCTGGAAGTCGTCCTTCGCGACCTCGATCGACTGGGCCATCTTCTCCTTGGCCGAGGCCATAACGTCGCTGATCACGTGCTTCCTTCCGTTGCTGAGGATTGTATGCGGCTCAGGCGCGCACGAGGGTGCCGACCGGCTCGCCGAGGATCGCCTTCGTGAGCGCGGCCTCGCCGTCCATGCCGAAGACGCGCATCGGCATGCGGTTGTCCATGCAGAGGCTGAACGCCGTGGAGTCGACCACCTTGAGACCGCGCACGAGGGCGTCCTGGTAGGTGATCTCGTCGAACCGCGTCGCGGTCGGGTCGAGCTTCGGGTCGGCCGAGTAGACGCCGTCGACGCCGTTCTTGGCGACCAGCACCTGATCGGCCGTGATCTCGAGCGCGCGCTGCGCGGCGACCGTGTCGGTCGAGAAGTAGGGCAGGCCGGCGCCGGCGCCGAAGATGACGACGCGGCCCTTCTCGAGGTGGCGCTCGGCGCGGCGCGGGATGTACGGCTCGGCGACCTGCGTCATCTGGATGGCCGACTGGACGCGTGTCTCGGCGCCGGCCTGCTCGAGGAAGTCCTGCAGCGCGAGGGCGTTCATCACGGTGCCCAGCATGCCCATGTAGTCGGCTCGACCGCGCTCCATGCCGCGCTGGCTCAGCTCTGCGCCGCGGAAGAAGTTGCCGCCGCCCACGACGATCGCGATCTCGACCGTCTCGGCCGCCTCGGCGATCTGGCGGGCGATCGCCGACACCACGTCGGGGTTCACGCCCAAGCTGCCGCCGCCGAACGACTCTCCCGAGAGCTTCAGGAGGACTCTGCGGCGCGGCTGTGCTGGCATGGTGCTCCTCCAGGGGGTTGTCGACCCGGATCCGGGCCGTGCAGAAGCCTACCGCGCCGCCGACGGCGAGACGACGAAGGGCCGGGGTCTCCCCCGGCCCTTCGTCGCATGCTGGTGCTGGCTACGCGCCGACCTTGAAGCGCGCGAAGCCGCTGACCTGGAGGCCTGCGGCCTCGAGGACCTTGCCCACGGTCTGCTTGCTGTCGCGGGCGTAGTCCTGGTCGAGCAGCGCGATCTGCTTGAAGAAGCCGGTCAGGCGGCCCTCGATGATCTTCGGCAGGGCGCCCTCGGGCTTGCCCTCGCCGCGAGCGATCTCGGTGACGAGCTCGCGCTCCTTCTCGACCTGCTCGGCCGGCACCTCGTCGCGCGAGACGTAGGTGGGGTCGAACATGGCGATGTGCTGCGCGACGGCGCGAGCCGTCTCTGCGTCGTCGCCCGAGTAGGCGACCACGACGCCGACCTGCGGGGGCAGGTCCTTCGACGTGCGGTGCAGGTAGACGGCGTGCGACTCGCCCTCGACGCGGCCGACCTTGGTCAGCTCGATCTTCTCGCCGATGACGGCTGCCTCGTCGTCGATGAGCGACTTGACGGTGCCCGACTCGGCCGGCGCGGCGAGCGCCGACTCGAGGTCTGCGGCGCCGGAGGCCGCGACGGCGGAGACGACGCGCTCGGAGAGCGCGATGAAGCGCTCGTTCTTCGCGACGAAGTCGGTCTCGGAGCCGAGCGCGATCATCGTGACGGCACCCTCGCCCTCGGCGACGGCCACGAGGCCCTCGCTCGTCGAGCGGTCGGCGCGCTTCGCGTTGCCCTTGGCGCCCTTGAGGCGCAGGATCTCCGTCGCCTTCTCGATGTCACCGCCGGCCTCCTCGAGGGCTGCCTTGGTGTCGCTCATGCCGGTGCCGAGCTGCTCACGCAGCATCTTCAGGTCGGCGATGCTGATGTTGGCCATCGTCTGCTCCTCAGTTCGACTCGGACGCCGCGGCGTCGTCGGTGGTCTCGGCGGCTGCGGCCTCCTCGGCGACGGGGGCCTCGACGGCCTCCTCTGCGGGAGCCTCAGCTGCTGCTGGGGCCTCGTCGGCTGCGGGAGCCTCGTCGACTGCGGGTGCCTCGTCGACTGCGGGGGCGGCCGGCGCGGCTGCCTGCTCCTCGAGGAGCTCGCGCTCCCACTCGGCCATCGGCTCGGCCGCGGCGTCGCCGCCGCCGCCGTGGCGCTGCATGAGCCCCTCGGCCGCAGCGTCGGCGACGATCTTCGTCAGCAGCGCGACGGAGCGGATCGCGTCGTCGTTGCCCGGGATCGGGAACTGCACGTCGTCCGGGTCGCAGTTCGTGTCGAGGATCGCGATGACCGGGATGCCCAGCTTCTTGGCCTCGTCGACAGCAAGGTGCTCCTTGTTGGTGTCGACGATCCAGAGCGCCGACGGCGTGCGCTGCAGGTTGCGGATGCCACCGAGCGACTTCTGGAGCTTCAGCAGCTCGCGCTTCTTGAGCAGCAGCTCCTTCTTGGTGTAGACCGACGTGTCGTCGAAGTCGAGCTCCTCGAGCTCCTTCATGCGGCTGAGTCGCTTGGAGATCGTGTTGAAGTTCGTGAGCAGACCACCGAGCCAGCGCTGGTTGACGTAGGGCTGGCCCACGCGGGTCGCCTGCTCGGCGATCGACTCCTGCGCCTGCTTCTTGGTGCCGACGAAGAGCACGCTGCCGCCGTGGGCGACCGTCTCCTTGACGAAGTCGTAGGCCTTGTCGATGTAGGCGAGCGACTGCTGCAGGTCGATGATGTAGATGCCGGAGCGCTCCGTGAAGATGAATCGCTTCATCTTGGGGTTCCAGCGTCGGGTCTGGTGCCCGAAGTGCACGCCGCTGTCGAGCAGCTGGCGAGTGGTGACGACGGCCATGGCCGCCTCCTTCTTCTGTTCTGGTTGCCGGCCCCGACCGGTCGGTGGGGCCCCTGGCGCCCTGACGCACTCCCACCAGGCGCACGACGAGTCGAGCAGCTGGACCGAAGGGGGTGTCGTCGCGACGGGCGCGCGAAGTCATCGCACACAGGCGATGCCCTCCCATGCTACATGCTCGGCGGACCGTCGCAGAAGCCGGGCTCTCCACCGGCCGGCCCGCGAGCCGCACCCGCCGAGGCCGCACCGGTGCACCATGCCTCATGCGCATCCTCGCCCTCCTGCTGATTGTGACCGTCGGCGCCTGGGGCTGGCCGGTCGCCTCGCACGAGGTAGCCCGGGCGTTCGATCCCCCGGCGACGCCCTACGGCAGCGGGCACCGCGGCATCGACATCGCCGCGACCGCCGGCGCACCGGTCGTCTCCCCCGACGACGGCACGGTGCGCTTCGCGGGGCCGGTCGCCGGGCGGCCGGTCGTCTCGATCGACCACGGCGGCGGGCTGGTGTCGAGCTTCGAGCCGGTCGAGCCGCTCGTGGCGACGGGCGAGCCGGTCGCGCGGGGCCAGCGCATCGGCACGCTCCTCGCCGGCCACGTCGCCGGTGAGGCGAGGCTGCACCTGGGCGCTCGGCTCCACGGCGCCTACATCGATCCGCTGCCGCTGCTGGGGGTCGAGCGGCCGGTGCTGCTGCCGCGCGGCGCGGGCAAGGCTTCGGCGCGGCGGCTCCTGCCGGGGCCAGCGGCCGCACGCCGGGTCAGGCCCGCGGGTGCGCCGTGCGGTAGGCCTCCGTGAGCCGCTCGAGCGACACGTGCGTGTAGATCTGCGTCGTGCCGAGGCTCGCGTGCCCCAGCATCTCCTGCACCGCGCGCAGGTCGGCGCCGCCGTCGAGCAGGTGCGTGGCGGCCGTGTGCCGCAGGGTGTGCGGACCGTGCGGGCCCGAGCCCGGCACCTCCTCCAGCAGCCCGGTGACCAGCTCGTGCACGCGCCGCTGGCCGAGCCGGCCGCCGCGCGCGCCCAGGAAGAGGGCCGGATGCTGCTTCGCCGGGCTGGCGAGCTGGTCGCGGCCCGTGCGCATCCAGTCGAGCACCGCGTCGAGGGCGGGCCTGCCGAACGGCACCACCCGCTCCTTCGAGCCCTTGCCGACGACCCGCACGGTGAGCCGCTCGAGGTCGATGTCGTCGACGTCGAGGCCGACGAGCTCGCTGACGCGGAGCGCGCTGGCGTAGAGCAGCTCGACCACGGCGAGGTCGCGGAGCGCGACCGGATCGCCCTCGGCCGCGGCGGCGGCGAGTCCCGTCAGCACGCCGTCCATCGCCTGTCGCGACAGCACGCGGGGCAGGTGGCGGTCGCGCTTGGGCGTGCGCAGCCGCCCGGCGACATCCTGGCCGCCGTTCGCGGCGATCCATCGGCTGAGGCCGCGGGCCGCGGCGCTGCGGCGCGCGATGGTCGACTTGCCGCTGCCCTGCTCGGCGCTGGCGTAGAGCCAGTCGCGCAGGACCTCGATGTCGAGGCCGTCGGCGGCGTCGACGCGCTCGCGCTCGCAGTGCTCGGCGAGGCTGCGCAGGTCGCCCCGATAGGCGCGCACCGTGTTCGCCGAGTAGCCGCGCTCGCGCGCGAGGTGGGCGAGGTAGCCGTCGATCGCGTCGTCGAGCCGCATGCGTCAGGCCGGCTTCCTGCTGAACCGGTCGAGCCGCTCGGCGGGCGAGAGCGCGGCGACGCTCTCCGCGAGCTCGGCCGGCACCGTCTCGCGGGAGGGCGACGGGAGCGCGGGCACGACCGAGTGCGCGATCGCGTCGGCGTACACCTCGATGAGGTTGAACGACTGCGTCGCGTCGATGCCGTGCATCGCCGGGGGCGGGCCGGCGAGGTCGTCGGCGTAGCTGGTGGCGCCTGCGAGGATGACCGGGATCTCGGCGAAGGTGCCCGAGCCGTTGATGTGGAGGTGCCCGGAGAGGATGGCCCGGACGTCGGCGCCGTCGAGCACCTCGGCGAGCCGCTGCTCGTCGCGGAACTCGAGCAGCCGCATCAGCCGGGTCCGGTACGGCAGCGGCGGGTGGTGCATGACGAGCACGCTGCCGAGCGGCGGCGCATCGGCGAGCACGCCGGCGAGCCACGCCGCCTGGCCCTCGTCGAAGCCGCCGTGGTGCCAGCCGGGCAGGCTCGAATCGAGCGCGACGAGTCGCAGCCCGTTGACCTCGATCACCGAGTCGATGGGTGCCAGCGACTCGCCCGGCAGCGCGAGGGCCTGCCGCATCGCGGGCCGCTCGTCGTGGTTGCCGGCCGTCCAGACGATCGGGATGCCGAGCCCGTCGGCCACAGGCACGAGCAGGTCGCGCGCCACCCGGTAGGCGTCCGGCTCCCCCAGGTCGGCGACGTCGCCCGAGACGACCAGCACATCGGCGTCGGCGGCGGCCACGCGCAGCCGCGCGGCCGTCTCGCGCAGGTGCGCGGTCGTGTCGACCTGGCCGCCCAGCAGCGCGCCGCCGGCGAGCAGGTGCGTGTCGCTCAGATGGGCGATCACGGCCGTCGCGTCTGGATGCATCCCGTAGCTCACGCGCCCAGGCTATCCACGCCGCGCGGGGCGGCCGCTGAGCCGCCGCCGGACGCGCCGCCGCCTGACGCGCCGCCGCCGCTGCCGCCCGCTACGCGACCGACACCCAGCCGCCGGGCCGCTCCGCCGCGCGCGAGCCCAGCTCGAGCAGCGCCAGCGAGGCGACGATGTCGGCGCGCGACATGCCCGTGCGCACCGCGAGGTCGTCGATCGCCCGCGGGGCGCGAGCGCTCAGCGCGTCGAGCACCCGCACCTCGTCGCTCGTGAGGCCGCCGAGCGGCGCCGACGCGTCGGCCGGCCCGTCGACGAGCTCGACGACGTGCTCGGCTCGCTCGATCACCGCGGCGCCGTAGTCGCGCAGCAGCCGGTGGCAGCCGGCGCTCGCGCCAGAGGTCACCGGGCCCGGGACCGCTCCGAGCGGCCGACCGAGCGCGGCGGCATGCCCCGCGGTGTTGATCGAGCCGGAGCGCGCACCCGCCTCCACTACGACCGTGGCGCTGGCGAGCGCCGCGATCAGTCGATTGCGGGCCAGGAAGCGCCAGCGGGTCGGTGGCACGCCGCTCGGCGCCTCGGCGATGACGCAGCCGGTCGCCGCCACCCGCTGCAGCAGCTCGTCGTGGCCTGCCGGGTAGAAGCGATCGAGCCCTCCCGCGAGCACCGCCACGGTGGTGCCGCCCGCGGCCATCGTGGCGCGGTGCGCGGTGCCGTCGATGCCGTAGGCGCCGCCGGAGACGACCGCGAAGCCACGCGATGCCAGTCCGGCGGCGAGCTGCCCGGTGACGAGCTCGCCGTAGCCGCTGGAGGCGCGGGAGCCGACGAGCGCGACGGAGCGCTCGCATGCGGCGAGCGCCTCGGGTTCGCCGCGCACCCAGAGCGCTGCCGGGGCGTGCGGGCCGAGGTCGTCGAGCTGCTGCGGCCACGCGCGGTCGCCACGGGTGAGCAGTCGCTGGCCGAAGGCGGCGCCCTGCGCGAAGGCGCCCAGGATGCGCTCGGCCTCGAGCCGCGGCTGCCAGCGCGCGAGTCCGGCGGCGACCGCCCGGGCGGCGTCGGCGACGCCCAGCTCTGTCGACCAGGTGGCCGCAGAGGCGCCGTCGACGAGCAGCTGGAGGGCGCGCACGTCGCCGAGCAGCTCGCGGGCGACCCCGGCGGCGCTGTCGCCCGGTTCGGGCAGCACCGTCCAGGCGCCGGCCGCGAACCTGGCGATGACGGCCTCGTCGTCCGGCGCCGCCGCGCCGTCGGGCAGGCAGGGCTCGACCGCGGCGCGGAGCCGCCCGAGCTCGATCCGGAACGGCTTCATGCGGGGATCCCCTTGCGCAGCGCCAGCGCCAGCCCGATGTGGCTGCGTGTGGGCGAGTCGATGCCGTCGAGATGGCTGATGGTCCAGGCGACGCGCAGCGCGCGGTCCATGCCGCGCATCGTGAGCAGCCCTCGCTCCACGGCCTCCTCGAGCGGTCGCAGCAGCGCGGCGTCGAGCGGCAGGTTGCGCCGCAGCCACGGGCCCGGCACGTGCCCCATGGCCGACCACTCGGTGCCCGCGAGCCGGTGCGCCGCCCGGTCGCGCGCCGCGGCGACCCGGCCGGCGGCCTCTGCCGTGGTGCGCCCGGCGCCCTGGGTGCCCGGCGCGACCCGATCGACCCGCACCTGCAGGTCGACGCGGTCGAGCAGCGGCCCGGAGAGCCTGCTGAAGTAGCGGCGGCGCTGCTGCGGCGCGCACGTGCAGTCGCCGGTGCCGAAGCTGCCGCACGGGCAGGGGTTCGCCGCGAGCAGCAGCTGGAACCTGGCCGGGAAGGTCGCGACGCCGACCGCCCGGTGGATCGTGATCGTGCCCGACTCGAGCGGCTGCCGCAGCTGATCGAGCACGGCGCGGGAGAACTCGGGCGCCTCGTCCATGAACAGCACGCCGTGCGTCGCCCGCGCGATGGCCCCTGGGCGGATGACGCCCGAGCCGCCGCCCACGAGCGAGACGCCGGTCGCGGAGTGGTGCGGCTGCTCGAAGGGCGGCAGCAGGTCGAGCGACGATGCGGGGGGCTCGCCCGCGAGCGAGCGCAGCGACGCGACCTCGAGCGCGGCGGCCTCGTCGAGCGGGGGCAGGATGCCGGGCAGCCGCATGGCGAGCATGGTCTTGCCGGCTCCGGGTGGGCCCACCATCATCAGGTGGTGCGCGCCGGCGGCCGCGATCTCGAGCGCGGCGACCGCGTCGCGATTGCCGACCACGTCGGCGAGGTCGAGATCGGTCTGGGTGCGCTCGACGGGCGACGGCGCGGTCACCGCGTCGACGGGCTCCGGGTCGACCTCGGCACCGAGCAGCGCCGCGGCGTGCGCCAGGCTCGGCGCGCCGAGCACCTGCAGCCCGGCGACGAGCGAGGCCTCGTCGACCGACGCGGTGGGCACCACGATGCGGGTCAGCCCCGACGCGGCGGCCGCCCGCGCGAGCGGCAGCGTGCCCGGCACGGGCCGCAGCCTGCCGTCGAGCCCGAGCTCGCCGAACAGGGCGGTGGTGCCGTCGTCGGCGGGCACGACCTGCATCGCGCGCAGCACGGCGATCGCCATCGCCAGGTCGAAGTGGGTGCCGGCCTTCGGCAGCGACGCGGGCGTGAGGTTGATGACCGTCTTGCCGTGCGGGGCCGTGAGCCCGAGCCGGGCGATCGCGCTCCAGGTGCGGTGCTGCGCCTGCTGCACCGCGCGATCGGGCAGGCCGACGATGTGCACGCGCGGCAGGCCGCTCGCGGCGTGCACCTCGATCTGCACCGGCACGCCGGCGAGCCCCTGCAGCGCCATGCACGACGAGCGCCCGAAGCCGCTCACTCGATGCCCCGCAGATGCTCGACCCGCCAGGTGCCCGTGCGCGGGGCGATGATGCCCACGGCATCCATCCTGATCGGGCCCCGGTGGGCGTGCCCGGCCAGCCAGACGCCCGCGAGCGTGCGCAGCCGGCGCACCTTCAGCGGCGTGATCGACTCGAACGGGTGGCCGTAGGCGAGCCCGCGGCGCGTCTTCACCTCGACGAAGACGAGCGTGTCGCCGTCGATCGCGATGATGTCGACCTCGCCGTGCTCGCACCGCCATCGTCGGTCGACGATGCGCATGCCCGCCCGCTCGAGGTGCACGCTCGCGGCGGCTTCGCCGTCGAGCCCCAGCTGATCCTTCGCTCGCATGGCGGCAGGAAAGCGGATGCGCCCGGTCGCCCGGGCGGCGTCGGTGCAGGCCTGTGGAGAACCTCGTCAGCGCGGGCTCAGCCGCCGCCGACGCAGGGGCTCACTCCTCGATCGCGAGGTCCTTCGGCAGCTCGAGGTCGCGGGAGGCGAGCTCCTCGACGTTGACGTCCTTGAAGGTCAGGATGCGGGCCGACTTGATGAAGCGGTCGGAGCGGTAGATGTCCCAGACCCAGACGTCGGTCAGCTCGAGCTCGAAGTAGAAGTCGGTGCCCGCGTCGTGCCGGGTGACCTTGACGTCGTTGGCCAGGTAGAACCGTCGCTCGGTCTCGACGACGTGCTTGAACATGCTGACGACGTCGCGGTACTCCTTGAAGAGGGCCAGCTCGACCTCGCGGTCGTAGTCCTCGATGTCCTCAGGTTCCACGGCTCCATCCTATGGCCCCGCGTCGGCTCAGCCTCCCGCGCCTGGGCTTTCGCAGATGCTGAGCCAGCGAGCCCATGCAGATGCTCCTGACCGCGTAGATTGCAGAAGGTGCACAAGCGCAGGATCGGAGGCGAGATGCGGCGGCTGCTCACGACGCTCGCCCTGGCGGCGATGCTCGCCATGGGCGTCGGCAGCGTCGCGCCCGCGGCCTCGGCCACCTCCCCCGTCGACGGCGGCCTCGAGATCGTGGTGGACGCATCCGGCTCGATGGCGGAGCCCACCTCCGACGGCTCGACGCGCATCGCCGCCGCGCGCTCGGCGCTCGGCACCGTCATCGATGCCCTGCCCGCCGACAACCGGGTGGGGCTGCGCGTCTTCGGGTCGTCGATCGTTGGCCAGGAGGTGCCGGGCGCCTGCACCGACTCGCAGCTGCTCGTGCCGATCGGCATCGGCAACCGGCCGGCGCTGGCGAGCGCCATCGAGCGCATGGCGCCCTTCGGCGAGACGCCGATCGGCTACGCGCTGCAGCAGGCCGGCGCCGACCTCGGCGACTCCGGCCAGCGGTCGATCCTGCTCGTCTCCGACGGCATCGCCAACTGCGAGCCCGACCCCTGCGTGGTCGCCGAGCAGCTCGCGCAGGACGACATCGGCCTGCGCATCGACGTGGTCGGCTTCGACGTCGACGCGGCCGCCCGCCAGCAGCTGCAGTGCGTGGCCGACCGCGGGCGCGGCGACTACGTCGACGTCACCGAGGTCTCGGGGCTGCAGCTCGCGCTCGAGCGGCTCTCGACCAGGGCGTTCCGCCCGTTCAACGTGCTCGGCACGCCGGCGGTCGGCACCGCGGCGCCCGAGGGCGCACCCGCGCTGGTGCCGGGTGAGCAGTACGTCGACGAGGTGGGCGGCGAGGCGGGCGCGGGCCTGCGGCACTACGCGATCCAGCGCAGCTTCCCGGGCTCGGTCGTGCACGTCGGGCTCACCGGCCGGCTGCCGGTCGACGACAGCGTCTCGATCCTCGCGACCCTGTCGGCCGGGGGCCAGGCCTGCGACAGCACCACCATCACCGCGACCGGCAGCGACCGCTTCTCGGTCTTCACCGGCCGTGTCGGCGCCGCCGAGCCCGACCCGGCCGATCCGTGCTCCGCCGCCGAGTCGCTCGACCTGACGCTCGACGTGCGCACGGCGCCGAGCGCGAAGGCACCCTTCGAGATCCGCATCGTCGAGCACGCGTGGCCCGCCAACGCGGCCCTGCTGCCCGAGCCTGAGGACGCCGTGCGCGGCTGGTCGATGGCGACCCCGGCCGACGGCGCCGCCGGCGCACTGCTGGGCGGTTCGAGCCTCAACGACGCACCCGTCATCGCGCCCGGTTCGTACTCCACCGACATGCTCTCGAGCGAGTTCCAGTTCTTCCGCGTCGCGGTCGGCTGGGGCCAGACCGTCAGCGTGCACGCGCAGCTCGCGCCCGGGGTCGCGCCGCCCGGCAACGCCTGGGGCATCGTGCAGATCCTCGACCCGGTGGGCGCCGACGTGTCGTCGATCCTCACCGAGTCGGCCGACGGCCTCAAGTGGTCGGAGCAGCTGCTCGAGCCCGAGTCGGCGATCGCGGTGACCACCGCGCCGGTGCGCTTCGACGACGACCTCGGGCTCGTGAAGCGCCCCGTGGTCGCGGGCGAGTACATCGTGGCCGTCGGCTTCACCGCCGACACCGGCGAGGCGCCGACGCCGCTGATCGTCACGGTCGAGGTGACGGGCGAGACGATCGGCGTGCCCGACGTCTCGAGCACCGCGCCTCCCCCGGCCGACGCGCCGGATCGCCCGCGCGACCCGGATGCGACCGCGGCGGCGATCGATTCGGTGCCGTGGGGCGTCGTGGCGGGGTTCGCCGCCGTCGGCGCCGCGATGATTGCGCTCATCGTGCTGGCCGTGTGGTTCGTGCAGCGACGCGGCAGGCGCTCGTTCGACCGCTGAGGGGCTGGGGCGGCCGCCGCTCAGCGCCGGCGCGACGACGTCAGCGCAGCCAGGTGCGGCGGTGCAGCGCGCTCGGGCCGAGCTCGGCGATCGCCGACATGTGCGCGTTCGAGCCGTATCCCTTGTTCGACGCCCAGCCGTAGCCCGGATGCACCAGGTCGGCCCGCCGCATCCGCTCGTCGCGGTCGACCTTCGCGACCAGCGCGGCGCCGGAGACCGACGCGCAGTCGCGGTCGGCCTTCGCTCGCAGCACCGTGCGCACCGGCGTGCGCAGCGCCGGCGCCAGCCAGTCGTGGGTGCCGTCGAGCAGGATCGCGGCGCCCGGCACGTCGACGCCCGCCTCGTGCAGCAGCACGAGCGCGCGACGGCCCGCGAGGCCGAGCGCCACGGTGATGCCGAACGCGTCGATCTCGTCGTTCGAGGCATGCCCGACCACGCCGACGCCCCACTCGTGCACGTGCGGCGCGGTGGCGGTGCGGCGCGGCTCGGTCATCGACTTCGAGTCGCGCAGGTGCTCGGGCCACGGGCCGCAGTCGGCGGCCAGCGCGAGCGCACCCACGCTGACGGGCCCGGCGAGGGCGCCGCGGCCGACCTCGTCGATCCCGATGACGAGGGATGCATCCGCCCACAGGTCGCGCTCGACGTCGAGCGTCGGCGTGACGATCACGTCGCGGGGACGGCGACCGGCAGCAGCGGTGCAACGGGAGCGCCCTGCGGCTCGACGCCGACGAACGTCGAGGGGTGGTTGTCGAGCCAGGTCCAGCGCTCGATCGGCCAGGAGATGACCACCGCGCGCCCGACGACCGTCTGCATCGGCACGAAGCCGCCGCCCGGGGCGTCCATGTGCGCGCGCGAGTCGCCCGAGTGGTTGCGGTTGTCGCCCATCACCCACAGGTGGCCCTCGGGCACCTCGACGTCGAACGGCATCGTGCTCGCCGGCTCGCTCTGGGTGTCGCGGTGCAGGTAGGGCTCGTCGAGCGGCACGCCGTTGACGGTCAGCTGCCCGAAGTCGTTGCAGCACTGCACGCGGTCGCCGGGCAGGCCGATGACGCGCTTGATGAGGTAGCCGTGGTCATCCTCGGGCGCCAGGCCGACGAAGGTGAGGAACCAGTCGACAGCGCCCGCCAGCCCGGTCTCGTCGGGCTCGCGCGCCGTCTCGGGCAGCCAGCCGCCCGGATCCTCGAAGACCAGCACGTCACCGCGCTCCACCGGGACGACCGTGGGCGTCAGCAGGCTGACGATGATGCGGTCGTCGACCTGGAGCGTGTCGTTCATCGACTCGGACGGGATCCAGAACGGGCGGATCAGGAACGTCTTCACCAGGAACGAGATGAGCAGCGCGACGAGGAAGATCACGACGATGTCGCGCAGGAACAGCAGCGCGCTGCGGCCGCGCGATGCGCCACCGCGGCGGGTCTCGCCGGTCTCGACCGTGTCCGTCATGCCCGCCCTTTCACCTCGGCAAGTCTAGGTGCGAGCCCCATGCCGGATGGCGCCCGCCGCCGCGCAGCAGGTCACGATTGCATGACGAACGCGGAAGCGGGGCCGGCTCGCGCCGACCCCGCTTCCGGGATGCTCAGGAGAAGTCGCGCTTCTCGCGGATCTTCGCAGCCTTGCCGCGCAGGCCGCGCAGGTAGTAGAGCTTCGCGCGGCGCACGTCGCCGCGCGTCACGAGCTCGATGTGGTCGATGACCGGCGAGTGCACCGGGAAGGTGCGCTCGACGCCGACCTGGAACGAGACCTTGCGGACGGTGAACGTCTCGCGCACACCGTGGCCCGAGCGGCCGATGACGACGCCCTGGAAGATCTGGACGCGCGAGCGCGAGCCTTCGATGATGTTGACGTGGACCTTGACGTTGTCGCCGGGGCGGAAGTCGGGGACGTCGGTGCGGAGGCTGGCTGCGTCGACCTTGTCGAGGATGTGCATGGCGGTGTCGCTCTCTGCAGCCGCCACAGGTCGGCCGCGTATGTTTGGGGTTCGAAGGTTCGGTGCCCGATCAGTCGCGTGTTCGTTCCCCTGTGGCAGAGACCGCTCGAGAGCGGGAACAGCGCAGGGCACCAACGGACCATCCTGCCACATGAACGGCACGCACGCCAACGCATCCGCCCGAACGCGCAGGCGTGCGGTGCAGGGCGCACGCCTCGCCTCAGGGGCGCGGGTCGTCGTCGAGATCGATGACACGGCCCGACTGCGGGCCCTCGATGCGCTCGAACGACGCGTCGGCCTCGCGGGCGCGCTGGTCGAGCAGCGGCGCCTGCAGATCCTGCACGACACGCTCGACGCGCGCGCGCGTCTCGCGGCCGAGCTCGACCAGCTGGAGCCAGAACAGCGCGACGCCGCCCACGATCGTCACCATGATGCCGATCGCCGTGAACGACTGCGAGGCGGTCAGCCAGCCGTCGCCGAACCAGGCGGTGAGGGCGCTGCCCGTGCGGCCGCCCGCGGTGTCGACCACGGTGAAGCCGAGCAGCGCGATGATGAGCAGCCACGGGCCGAGCAGCCGCACGTCGCGCCAGCGCACGGTGCGGTTCCTGCGCACCTCCTTGCGGGCGAGCGTCATGCCCACGACGGCGCCGATCAGGATCGCGAGGCCCGGGCCGAGGAAGGCCTGCAGCAGCAGCGCCTCGCCGAGCGGAGCGCCCGTGAGCGCGCGGCCGAACATGATCCACACCGGCAGCACGACGATCGACGCGATCATCACCCAGAAGAAGGCGCGCAGCACCGGGTGCCCGGCGGCACGCGTGTCGCTGCGGTGCGGGGTGCTCGACGTGCTGGCCATGCTCCGAGGCTAACGGCCGCATCTCGGCGGCGCCCGCGTGTTCGCTGAGGGCTAGCGGTCGGCGGCGGCGTCGTCGGGCAGCAGATCGGGGCGCACGCGACGGGTGCGCTCGAGCGCCTGCTCGCGCCGCCATGCGGCGATCGCGGCGTGGTTGCCGCTGCGCAGCACATCGGGCACCTCGAGCCCGCGCCAGGCCTGCGGCTTCGTGTACGTGGGGTGCTCGAGGAGGCCGGCCTCGTGGCTCTCCTCGACCAGCGACTCGGGGTTGCCGACCACGCCGGGCACGAGCCGGCCGATCGCCTCGATCATCGCCATCGCGGCGACCTCGCCGCCGTTCAGCACGTAGTCGCCCAGGCTCACCTCGAGCACGCGCGCGCGGGTGGCGACGTGCTCGGCGACGCGCGAGTCGATGCCCTCGTAGCGGCCGCAGGCGAAGACGATGCGGCGCTCGGTGGCCAGCTCGCGAGCGAGGGCCTGGGTGAACGGCACGCCGGCGGGCGTCGTGAAGACGACCAGCGCATCCGACCTCTCGGGCTCGCCGTGCTCGTCGGCCTGCGCGGGCCCGAGCAGCGCGTCGAACGCCTCGCCCCACGGCTCGGGGCGCATGACCATGCCGGCGCCGCCGCCGTAGGGGGTGTCGTCGACCGTGCGGTGGCGGTCGTGCGTGAAGTCGCGCAGGTCGTGCACGCCGAGCTCGAGCAGCCGCTCGCGGCGCGCCTTGCCCAGCAGCGACACGTCGAGCACGCCGAAGAACTCGGGGAAGATCGTGACGATGTCGATCTGCACGGGCTAGGCGCCCTGCGTCGGCGCTTCGTCTGTCGCCGTGCCGTCGGCCGCGGATGCGTCAGGGTCGGCGGATGCGTCGGGCTCGGCCGCGTCGTCGGGCTCGGCCGCCGCGTCGGGCGCGGCAGGCGCGTCGTCCTCCGGCTCCGGCAGCTCCTCGAGCAGGCCGGGCGGGGGCGTGATCATGATGCGGCCGGCGCGCAGGTCGACCTCTGGCACGATCGCCTTCACGAACGGCACCATCACCTCGTCGCCGTCGCGATCGATGATCAGCATGTCCTGCGCCGGCATGGCGTCGACGCGCACGACGCGGCCGATGCGCTGGTCGTCGCGGAAGACCTCGAGGCCGGCGAGCTGGTGCACGTACCAGGCGTCGGGCTCGACCGGCAGCTCGGTGGCGTCCTGCTCGACCCACAGCACGGCCTTGATGAGCGACTCGGCCTCGGAGCGGTCGGTGATGCCGGCGAAGAAGGCGACCGGGTTGCCGTTGTAGACGCGCAGCTCGAGCAGCTCGAGCGACTTGCCGTGCCACTTCGACGAGGTGGGCACCTGCAGCGCGAAGCGCGCGCCCGGGACGAAGCGTCGACCGGGGTCGTCGGTGTAGAGCTCGACCTTGATCGCGCCCTTGAGCCCGTGGGCTCGAGCGAGCCGTCCGACACGCAGCTGGGTACGTGCGGGCACGGCCGGCCTAGCGATCGGTGTCCACCACGTCCACGCGGACGCGGCGTCCTCCGGGGAGCGCACCGATCACGGTGCGCAGGGCGCCGGCGGTGCGACCGCCGCGCCCGATGACGCGACCGAGGTCCTCGGGGTGCACGCGCACCTCGAGGACCTCGCCGCGCTGCGTGTCGCGCGCGCCGACGCGCACCTCGGCGGGGCGATCGACGATCCCCTTGACCAGGTGCTCGAGAGCATCGCGCAGCATCGTCAGTCCTCGGTCGACTCGGCCGCGGCGGGAGCCTCGGCGTCAGCGGGAGCCTCGGCCGGCTTCTCGGCGGGCTTCTCGGCCTTGGGCTTCAGCACCGGCTTCTTGGCCTCGTCGTGCACGAACGCCTTGCGACGCTCGGGTGCCTTGACCTGGCTCTCGGTCGGGCCCTCGCCCGTGAAGCGACCCCAGTCGCCCGTGAGCTTGAGGAGCGCCGCGACCTGCTCGGTCGGCTGCGCGCCGACGCCGAGCCAGTACTGCGCGCGCTCGCTGTCGATCTCGATGAACGAGGGGTTCTCGGTCGGGTGGTACTTGCCGATCTCCTCGATCACGCGACCATCGCGCTTGGTGCGCGAGTCGGCGACGACGACGCGGTAGTAGGGCGCGCGAATCTTGCCGAAGCGCTTCAGACGGATCTTGACTGCCACAGTTCTCCTGCTTTGTGTGTTGGTGTTGCACCGCGGCCTGCGCACGTGGGATATGCGCGGCTGCAAAGCTCGGTGAGCATCGCGCGACGGAGTAGAGGGTCGGCGCACGTGCTCGACCCCCCATTCTGGCACATGTTGTGGGCTGTGTGCGCGCCACACCGCGTGCGCCCTACGCTCATCCCATGCAATTCGCGCGCTCCGCCCGATCGACGCTCGGGATCGAGTGGGAGCTGGCGGTCGTCGACCCCGGCACCTGCGAGATGGTGCCGCGGGCCCAGGAGCTGCTCGACGCCATCGACGACCGCCGGTTCGATCACGAGTTCCTCACCAGCATGATCGAGCTCATCACCGGGGTGCACGAGACGACCGACGGGGCCGTCGACGAGCTGCGACGGATGCGCGACAAGGCCGTCGAGGCGGCCGACCGGATCGGCGTGGCCCTGGTGGGCACCGGCACGCACCCGACCAGCCTGTGGCGCGACCAGGCGCAGGCCGACGACCCGCGCTACGCGCGCGTGATCGAGAAGGCGGGCGACTGGGGCCGGCGGCTCATCATCTTCGGCGTGCACAACCACGTCGGCATCGAGGATCGCGCCAAGGTGGTGCCGCTGCTGCGCAGCGTGCTCGACCGGCTGCCGCTGATCCTGGCGCTGTCGGCCTCCAGCCCGTTCTGGCAGGGCCGCGACACCGGCTACGCGTCGCACCGCACGATGCTGTTCCAGCAGCTGCCTACGGGCGGCCTGCCCCCGATGCTCGAGGACTGGGCGGAGTACGAGCGCACGCTGGCCGACATGCTGCGGGCCGGGGTGATCGACGACCTCGCCGAGCTGCGCTGGGACGTGCGACCCTCTCCCCTGCTCGGCACCCTGGAGGTGCGCATCGCCGATGGCGCGCCCTCGATCGACGACCTCGCCGCCGTGACCGCGCTCATCCACTGCCTGGTGGAGGAGGCCTCGCGCGCCCTCGACGCCGGCGAGGAGGCGCATCACCTGCCGTCCTGGCTCGTGCGCGAGAACAAGCTGCGCGCGGCGCGCGACGGGCTCGACGCGACGGCGATCGTCGACGACGAGGGCCGGCTGCAGCCGGTGCGCGACGCGCTCGGCGAGGCCGTCGAGCGGCTGGCACCGATCGCGGCCGACCTGGGCGCTTCGTCGTCGCTGGCCGCCGTCACGCGCGTCGTCGAGCGGGGCGGCTCGGCGGCCCTGCAGCGCGCCGCGTTCGCGCGCGGCGGCCAGGAGTCCGTGCTGCGCGAGCTCGTGGAGCAGCTGCGGGCCTAGCCGTTCTTGCGGTCGCGCCATTCGAGGAACGCCGGCAGCCGGTCGAGCGCGTAGCCGTCGGCCGTGTCGTCGCCCGAGAGCGGGATCGTCAGCAGCCGCGTGCCCGCCGCGTGCAGCGCGTCGAGGCGCTCGAAGCCGACCCCGCCGACGCCGTCGCGCACGCTCGCGCCGTTCGAGATCTCGATCTCGGCAATGTCGCGACCGCGCGCCTCGCAGGCGGCGCGCAGCACGTCGAGCTTGTGCGGCAGCTGCTCCGGGCCCACGAACGAGTGCCAGATGTCGGCGTGCTCGGCGACCATCGGCAGCGTCTTCTGCTCGCCCTTGCCGCCGATCAGGATCGGCATCGGTCCGAGGGGCGGCGGGTTGAGCCGCTCCCAGCGCGAGCGGATGCGCGGCAGCGCGTCGGCCAGCGCGTTCAGCCGCTTCCCGACGGTGCCGAAGTCATAGCCGTACTCCTCGTAGTCGCGCTCGAACCAGCCCGAGCCGATGCCGAAGATGAAGCGGCCGCCCGAGATGTGGTCGATGGTGCGGGCGACATCGGCCAGCAGGTCGGGGTTGCGGTAGGAGTTGCAGAACACCAGCGGCCCGATCTGCACGCGCTCGGTCGCCGCTGCCCAGGCCGCCAGCTGCGCCGTCGCCTCGAAGTGCACGCCGTCCGGGTCTCCTGACAGCGGGAAGAAGTGGTCCCAGCCGAAGACGGCGTCGACGCCCATGTCCTCGAGCCGCCGCGCGGCGTCGATCGTGCCCTGCATCGAGATGTGCTGCGGCGCCAGCTGCACGCCGATCCTGGTGGGTCGCTCCGTCATGCCTCGACCCTACGGGGCCTCCGACCGTACGCTGGGCGCGTGCCGGAGAACTCCCCGATCGCAGCGCGCGCCGAGGCGCCAGAGGCCCTGCCCGCCATCACCGCCGGATCGCTCGACTGGCGGCCCGCGACCGTCGACGACGCCGCGGCGGTGCTGGCGCTCAACAACGCGATGGCCGAGGCCGATCAGCTGCCGTTCCGGGAGACGATCGACGAGGTGCAGGACGAGCTGTCGGCGCCGTGGCGCGACCTCGCGCACGACAGCCTGCTGGGCTTCGACGCCGCGGGCGAGCTGCGCGCGAGCGGGCTGGTGGTCTCCTTCCCCGGCGACAGCTCGACCGTGCGAGCCTTCGCGTTCGGAGGCGTGCATCCCGAGCGCCGTGGCGAGGGCATCGGCCGCGAGCTGCTCGGCTGGCAGATCGCCCGCGCCCGTCAGGTGCTCGCCGCCTCGGGCAAGGACCTGCCAGCCCGCATCGGCGCCTACGCCGAGGACACCGACGTCGCCCGGCACCGCCTGTTCGAGCGCGCCGGCCTCGCGCCGCGACGCTTCTTCGCCGACCTGAAGCGCCCCCTGTCCGAGGCGATGCCCGTTCCCGAGGTCGAGCTGACCGGTTCGCTGCGGCTGGTGCCGTGGTCCGACGAGCTCGACGAGCCCACGCGCCTGGCGCACAACGACGCGTTCCGCGACCACTGGGGCAGCGAGCCGCAGCCGCCCGAGCAGTGGCAGAACGGCCGCAGCGAGTTCGCGCCTGCGTGGTCGCACGTCGTCGTCGACGACGCACCGGACGTCGAGGCGCTGCTCGCCGATCCGGCGACGGATGCGTCCACGGCCGCAGCCCTGCGGGCGGGGGCGCCGCTGGTGGTCGCGTATGCGCTGAACAGCCGCTACGAGGCCGACTTCGCGGTGCGCGGCTACTCCTTCGGCTACACCGACGTGCTCGGCACTCGGCGCGCGTATCGCGGCAGGAAGGCGGCGCTCGCGGCGCTCGCAGCCGGCATGCGCTCGTTCGCCGACGACGGCATGGAGGCGGCCGTGCTCGACGTCGACACCGAGAACCCGTCGGGGGCGCACGGCCTCTACGCGAGCCTCGGCTACGTCAAGGTGCACGGCTCGCGCATGCACTCGATCGAGCTGTAGCCGCGCGCCCGCCCACCGACCGGCGGCGCCGGTCGCTGACTGGCGGCTCCCGTCGCTGACTGGCGGCTCCCGTCGCTGACTGGCGGCTCCCGTCGCTGACTGGCGGCTCCCGTCGCTGACTGGCGGCTCCCGTCGCTGACTGGCGGCTCCCGTCGCTGACTGGCGGCTCCCGTCGCTGACTGGCGGCTCCCGTCGCTGACTGGCGGCTCCCGTCGCTGACTGGCGGCTCCCGTCGCTGACTGGCGGCTCCCGTCGCTGACTGGCGGCTCCCGTCGCTGACTGGCGGCTCCCGTCGCTGACTGGCGGCTCCCGTCGCTGACTGGCGGCTCCCGTCGCTGACTGGCGGCTCCCGTCGCTGACTGGCGGCTCCCGTCGCTGACTGGCGGCTCCCGTCGCTGACTGGCGGCTCCCGTCGCTGACTGGCGGCTCCCGTCGCTGACTGGCGGCTCCCGTCGCTGACTGGCGGCTCCCGTCGCTGACTGGCGGCTCCCGTCGCTGACTGGCGGCTCCCGTCGCTGACTGGCGGCTCCCGTCGCTGACTGGCGGCTCCCGTCGCTGACTGGCGGCTCCCGTCGCTGACTGGCGGCTCCCGTCGCTGACTGGCGGCTCCCGTCGCTGACTGGCGGCTCCCGTCGCTGACTGGCGGCTCCCGTCGCTGACTGGCGGCTCCCGTCGCTGACTGGCGGCTCCCGTCGCTGACTGGCGGCTCCCGTCGCTGACTGGCGGCTCCCGTCGCTGACTGGCGGCTCCCGTCGCTGACTGGCGGCTCCCGTCGCTGACTGGCGGCTCCCGTCGCTGACTGGCGGCTCCCGTCGCTGACTGGCGGCTCCCGTCGCTGACTGGCGGCTCCCGTCGCTGACTGGCGGCTCCCGTCGCTGACTGGCGGCTCCCAGCATTGAGTGGCGCCTGCGTCCGAGGGGCGCCACTCACCCGCGCACGCCGCCACGCACCCGCGCGAGCCGCCACTCACACGCGGGAAGCGCCACTCAGGCGCGGGAGCCGCCACTCGATCACCGCGGCCGCCGCTCGATCTCCGCAGGCGCCACTCAGGCGCGGGAGCCGCCACTCGATCGCCGCAGGCGCCACTCAGGCGCGGGAGGCGCCACTCGATCACCGCGGCCGCCACTCAGGGCCGGCCGGGGCGGGAGGGCGCGGCGCGGCGCCGGCGCTGGCGCTGGCGCTAGCTGCGGTCGCGGGCGAGCGCCTCGGCGACCGGGGTGCCACCCTCGTTGCAGCGGATCGTGAGCCCGCGCACGCCGGGGTGCGCGACGACCTCGGCGATCAGCCGCGCTACGGTGGCGCGCGGGATGCTGCCGGAGGCGACGGAGCCGGCGGGCTCGTCGATCTCGATGCCGCCCTCCTCCTCGTCCGTCAGGGTCGAGGGGGCGAGGATCACCCAGTCGGCCCCGGAGGCGCGGATCGCCTCATCGACGAGCGACTTCGCCTCGGCGTAGGCGAAGAAGGGCGCGTCGGGCGCGACGCCGTGGTCGCGGCGGGATCCGAAGTACGAGATCATCACGAGCCGCGCGCCCGAGCGGGTCACCGCATCCAGCACCCTGAGGGCCGCGTCGTGGTCGACGGCGCGGGTGCGCTCGGGGCTGCCTCCCCCGGCCCCCGCCGACCAAACGACCACGTCGTAGCCGGTGAGCAGCTGGTCGACGGCCGCCTGCTCGAGCGTCTCGAGGTCGCTGACGACCGGCTCCGCGCCGGTCTCGGCGACGTCGTCGGCGTGCGCCGGGTTGCGGACGACGCCGTGGACCGTGTGCTGCGCGTCGGCGAGCATGCGCTGCGCGCGCAGCGCGACCCTGCCGTGGGCGCCGAGGACGAGGATGCGTGCCATGGGCACCACCGTACGCGCGGCCACCTGTGGCGAGGGTGGGCCGATGGTCAGGGCGTGAAGACCGCGAACGGCCTGCCGTCGATGCGATGCACCTTCACCGGCGTGTCGAAGACCTCCTCGAGCACGTCGCCCTGCATCACCTCGTCGACGGTGCCCTCGACGCAGATCGTGCCGTCCTTGAGCGCCACGATGCGGTCGGCGAACGCGGCCGCCATGTTGAGGTCGTGCAGCACGATCACCACCGTGCGGCCCAGCTCGTCGGCGGCGGCCCGCAGCTCGCGCATCATCGCGACCGCGTGCTTCGGGTCGAGGCTCGCGAGCGGCTCGTCGAGCAGCACCACCTCGGTGTCCTGCGCGAGCACCATCGCCACGAACGCGCGCTGCCGCTGGCCGCCCGAGAGCGCGTCGAGCTGCCGGTCGGCGAGCTCCTCGAGGTGCAGGAAGCGGATCGCGCGATCGATGTGCTGCTGGTCGCCGAACGTCACCCGCCCCGCCGACCACGGGAAGCGGCCGAACGCGACCAGCTCGCGCACCGTCAGCCGCGCCTCGATGCGGTTCTCCTGGCGCAGGATCGAGACGATGCGGGCGAGGTCCGACGACTTGGTCGCCTGCACGTCCTTGCCGGCGACGCGCACGCTCCCGGCGGAGGGGTCGAGCAGCCGGCCCACGATCGACAGCAGCGTCGACTTGCCGGCGCCGTTCGGGCCGACGAGCGCGGTGATGCCGCCGGCGGGCACCTCGCTGGTGACGGGGCCGAGCACCACGTGCTCGGCGTAGCGCTTCGAGACCTGCTCGATGGTGATCATCTCTGCTTCCTCCCGCCGAGGAGCAGCGCGAGGAAGACCACGCCGCCGACGACTTCGATGATGACGGTGACGAGCCCTGCCGCGTCGAACAGGTGCCGCATCACGAGCTGCGCGCCGGCGAGGGCGAGCACGCCGGTGCCGACCGCCATCGGCAGCACGAAGGCGTGCCGGTGGGTGCCGGCGAGGCGGTACGCGAGCGTCGCGACCAGGAACCCGAAGAACGTCATGGGCCCGGCGAGCGCGGTCGCGAAGGCGATCAGCACCGACACGCAGATGAGCGCGACGATGAGCTCCCTGCGGTGGTCGACCCCCAGTGCGGTCGCCCCGTCGCGCCCGAGGAGGACGACGTCGAGACGTCGCCGACGCATCCACACCACCCCGCCGACGACGGCGCAGACGCCGAACGCGAGCGGCAGGTGGTCGGGCTGCACCGAGCTGAGCCTGCCGAACAGCTCGAGGCTGAGCAGGTCGTAGTCGGTGGGCGACAGGATGCGCTGGATGAACGACGACAGCGAGTCGAACGCGAGCCCGAGCACCACGCCGACGAGCAGCAGGGTGAGCACGCCGCCGCCGGAGCGGTCGAGCAGCCAGGTGTAGAGCGCGGTCGCGGCGACCACCATCAGCACCGTCTGCGCGATGAGCTTCGGCAGCCCGTCGGTGGCGGCGATCGCCGAGCCGCCGAAGGCGAAGACCGTGAGGGTCTGCATCAGCGTGTACATCGAGTCGAACCCGATGATCGACGGGGTGAGGATGCGGTTGCTCGTCACGGTGTGGAAGATCACGGTGGCGACCGCGTGCGCGAAGGAGGCGATGAGGATGCCGCCGACGAGCGTCGCGCGGCGCGGCAGGGCGAGCTCGAGCGGGCCCTGCACGTCGACCGTGAGCACGGCGACGATCGCGGCGAGGGCGAGCGCCCAGACGATCGCGAGGCGGAGGGCCGGGCGGGTGTCGGTCGGCGCCTTGCGGGCGGCAGGTGCGGTGGCGGTGGCGGATGCGTCGACGGCGTCAGGCACGCTGCCTCCCCTTGAGCAGGAAGCCGAGGAACGCGGCGGCGCCGACGGCGCCCATGATGACCGATGCGGGGATCTCCATCGGCGCGACGATCGTGCGGCCGATCAGGTCGCAGGCGAGCAGCAGCGCGACGCCGGCGATGGCGATCCACGGCAGGCTGCGGCGCAGGTCGTCGCCGAGCACGAGGCGCATGACGTTGGGCACGACGAGCCCGAGGAACGGGATGAAGCCGACGACCACGCTGGTGACGCCCGAGCAGAGCGCGACGCCCGCGACCCCGATGAGGGTGATGAGGCGGTAGTCGATGCCGAGGTTGGTGGCGATGCCCTCGCCGAGGCCGGCGATCGTGAAGCGGTCGGCCATCACCCAGACGACGACGGCGACGAGCGCCGCGGCCCAGAGCGGCTCGTAGAAGCCCTGCACGATGCCGCTGAAGCCGCCGGAGCTCCACGCGGCCATCGACTGCAGCAGGTCGGTGCGGGCGGCGAGGAACGAGGTGACGCCGCCGACGATGGCGCCGAGCATGATGCCGACCAGCGGCACGATCAGCGGGCCCTTGGTGCGCACGCGCCGCAGCATCGCCAGGAACAGCAGCGTGCCGATGAACGCGGCGACGGTCGCGAAGGCCATGCGCAGCAGGATCGGCGCCTCGGGGAAGAGGATGAGCACGAGCAGCATGCCGAGTCCCGCCCACTGGGTCGTGCCGGCGGTGGTGGGCTCGACGAAGCGGTTCTGGGTGATGAGCTGCATCACGACGCCGGAGACGCTCATGGCGATGCCGGCGAAGATCAGCGCGAGGGTGCGGGGCACGCGCGAGATGAGGAACATCTCGAGCTGGGCGGGATCGGTGAAGAGGCCGGTGAGCGAGAGCTCGAAGCCGCCGACCAGCAGCGATGCGACGACCAGCAGCGCCGTCACGTCAGCGAGCGCCGGCAGCAGCCGGCGCTCGCGAGCGGTCCTGACGGTCAAGGGGTGCTAGCCCGCCAGCGACTGGGCGATCTGGTCGAAGGCGCGGGTGTAGGCCTGCGCGCCCTCGGTGCGGTAGAAGTCGTCCTCGAGGTAGACGATGCGGCCCTCCTGCACGAAGCCGGTGCCGGCGAGCGCCGGGTTCGACTCGACGACCTGCTTGGCGGGCTGCGCGTCGCCGGCGCCGGCCGCGGCGTCGCGGTCGAGCACGATCGCCCACTCGGGGTCGGCCTGCGCGATCGTCTCGGGCGCGAGGCCCGAGTCCTGGTGGATGTCGCCGGCCTCGCCCGCGAAGACGTCGGTCATGCCGATCTCGTCGGCCATGCGCGACAGGCGCTCGGCGCCGTTGTCGAGCTTGCCACCGTTGACGATGCCGAGGAAGACGCTCTTGCCGGTCGCCGCCTCGGTCGCGGCCTCGACGGCGGCGTCGAGCTCGTCGACGATCGCGGTCGCCTCGTCCTGCTGGTCGAAGATCGTGCCGAGCGATGCGGTCTGCTCGCGCAGCGACGCGACGTAGCCGTCCTCGTGCTCCTCGTTCGCCGCGACGTCGATCGTCGGCGCGATGGCGGCGAGCTCGTCGGTGTACTCGGAGAAGCGGTAGCCGCCGATGATGAGGTCGGGGTCGGCGGCCGCGAGCGCCTCGAAGTCGGGCTCGCGGTGGGTGCCGATGTCGGCGATCGACTCGTCCTGCACCCAGGCCGAGAAGCGGTCGGGCGAGACGAGCTGGGTCGGGATCGCGACCGGCGTGATGCCGAAGGCGAGGAGCGTCTCCATGGCCGTGTTGTCGAGCACTGCGATGCGCTCGGGCAGCAGTGCGACCTCGACCTCGCCGAGGTTCGACGGCACGGTGACGGTCTCGGCGCTGGCGGGCGTCTCAGCGGGCTCGGCGGCGCTGCAGCCGGCGAGCAGCGCGATGGCGGCGGCAGCGGCGATCGACGTGCGGAGGGCACGGGACATGGAGGTGCTCCATTCGAGAGGGGGGATCCGCGGCGCAGCCTCGCGCCCACAGTAAGGCAAGCCTAACCTCGCTGTTTCGGTCAGCGCAATCTGACATCGCTCCGCGCGCCGCGTCGGATCGGGACGAGCGACCGCGTCGGGCGAGGTCGGACCGCGTCAGCGGTTGCCGAGCATGCGCTGCAGCGTCTCCTGGTCGGCGCCCGACAGCTCGCCGAACGCACCCTCGGCCTTGGGCTTGCCGAACGCGCTGCCCTGCGGCGCCGCCTCGACCGGAGCCTCGGGGCGCTTCGCCGGGTTGCCCGAGCGCTTCAGCTGCTTGCCCTGCTGCTTCTGCGCCTTCTTGGGCGGGCGCATGCCGGGAGGCATCGGGCCCATGCCGGGCATGTTCGGCATGCCGCCCTTGGCGACGGTCTTCATCATCTTGGCCGCCTGCTCGAAGCGCGCCATCAGCTGGTTGACCTCGGTGACGGTGACGCCGGCGCCGCGCGCGATGCGCAGGCGTCGCGAGCCGTTGAGGATCTTGGACTGCTTGCGCTCCTGCGGCGTCATCGACTGGATGATCGCCTCGGTGTGCACGAGCTCCTTCTCGTCGAAGGAGTCGATGGCCTCGCGCATGCCCTTCGCGCCCGGCAGCATGCCGAGCATCTGCTTGAAGTTGCCGGCCTTGCGCAGCTGCTGCATCTGCTTCAGGAAGTCCTCGAGCGTGAAGCCGTCGGTGGCGATCGCCTCGGCGAAGCGGTGCGCCTCCTCCTCGTCGAAGGCCTTCTGCGCCTGCTCGATGAGCGTGAGGATGTCGCCGAGGTCGAGGATGCGGCTCGCCATGCGGTCGGGGTGGAAGGCCTCGAAGTCGTCGAGCGTCTCGCCCGTCGACGCGAAGAGGATGGGCTTGCCGGTGACACCGCGGATCGAGAGCGCGGCACCGCCGCGCGCGTCGCCGTCGAGCTTCGTGAGCACCACGCCGGTGAAGTCGACGCCCTCCTGGAAGGCCTTGGCCGTCGCGACCGCGTCCTGACCGATCATCGCGTCGATGACGAACAGCACCTCGTCGGGCTGCACGGCCTTCCGGATGTCGGCGGCCTGCCGCATCATCTCGGCGTCGACGCCGAGGCGGCCCGCCGTGTCGACGATGACGATGTCGTGCTGCTTTCGCCTGCCCTCCGCCACGCCGTCGCGGGCGACGCGCACCGGGTCGCCGACGCCGTTGCCGGGCTCAGGCGCGAAGACGGGCACGCCCGCCTGGCCGCCGACGACCTGCAGCTGCGTGACGGCGTTGGGGCGCTGGAGGTCGCTCGCGACCAGCAGCGGCGTGTGGCCCTGAGCCGCGAGGTGCTTCGCGAGCTTGCCCGCGAGGGTCGTCTTGCCGGCGCCCTGGAGGCCGGCGAGCATGATGACGGTCGGCGGCGTCTTCGCCAGCTCGAGCCGCCGGCTCTCGCCGCCGAGGATCGCGACGAGCTCGTCGTTGACGATCTTGACGACCTGCTGCGCCGGGTTCAGCGCGTCGGAGACCTCGGCGCCCAGCGCACGCTCGCGCACGGCGGCGGTGAACGACTTGACGACCTCGAGCGCGACGTCGGCGTCGAGCAGCGCCCGACGGATCTCGCGGACCGTCCCGTCGACGTCCGCAGCGGAGAGCTTGCCCTTCGTGCGGAGCTTCGCGAGGGTCTCGGTGAGTCGAGTGGAGAGTGAACCGAACGCAGCCATGGTGGGCTGAGTCTACCGTCGTCGGGCGCTGCCCCCTGGCGGGGCTCGACCCACCTGGCATGCTGGATGCGTCACGGCCGCGGAGAGCGAAGGGACCCCATGCGCCTCAGAGGCATGCCGCCGAGCCACACGCGCTCGCTGCTGCGCAGCGTCCGCTCGCACGGCTTCACCATCACGGCGCTGGCCAGCCACGCGGCCGAGGTGCGGCGCGACCAGGTCGGCCTCGTCGTCGACGGCTGGAGCGCCACCTTCGGCGAGCTCTGGGAGGCCGCCGAAGGCGTGGCCGCCGTGCTCTACGTGGGCCCGCTCGAGCGCCGGCCGCTGCCGGTCGCCATCGCCTGCAGCGGACCGGCCATGCCGATCGCGCTGCTAGCGGCCGCGCGGCTCGGGCTCGACGCGATGCCCATCAGCCCGCGCTCGCTCGACGACCACCGCAGCGCCGTGCCGTCCGACGCGCTGCTCATCCACGACGGCGAGGCGCCCGCCTGGCACCGCGGGCCGACGCTCGATGCCGCGCGCATCCTGGAATGGACGCGCACCGACGGCTCGGGCTTGGCCGCGACGCGCAGCCGCGTGCGGATCCTGCTGCCGGCGGTCTCGTCGGCGGGCACCGTGACGACGCACGTGCAGGGTGCGCTCGGCCTGCAGGGGCTGCGGCAGCTCGCCGGCCTGCACGACCGGCTGGGCGTCGAGAGCACCGACGTGCTGCTGACCTGCGCGCCGCTGCAGCGCGGCAAGGGCCTGCAGCTGCTCGGCATGTCGCTGCTGACCGGCGCGACGCTGGTGAGCGCCGCGCACACGGCGTCGGCCGACCGCATCCGCATCATCCGCGACCGCTTCGTCTCGGTGCTCTCGGCGTCGCCGAGCCAGCTGGCGGGCATGCTCGATCATCTCGAGCGCAGCGGAGAGCCCGCGCCGCGCCTGCGCCGGATCCTGGTCGCCGGGCAGGATCTCGACGCCGACCTCGTGCGCCGCCTGCACAGCGTCTGGGGCCCGATCGTGCTGACCGCCTACGGCACCGTGCAGACGGGCACGGTCGCGGTGGCGACGCCCGAGGTGCTCTCGTCGCACCCCGGAACCTCGGGCCGCAGGCTGCCGGGGAGCGACTTCGGCATCGTCGGCCACGCGGGTCGCGGCGATGCGCACGGGCTGCTCTGGGTGCGCGGCGCGCACGCCACGGTGATCACCGAGGACCGCGCGCGCATCACCGACGGCCGGCTGACGATCGTCGGCCCGCTGACCAAGCCCGATACGTCGGACTGAGGCGAAGCCCTGTCGCGCTCAGCCGACGAGCTGCTCGACGAACACGTGCGACGTGAAGCCGGTCAGGTCGTCGATGCCCTCGCCCTGGCCGATGAGCTTGATCGGGATGCCGGTGCGCTCCTGCACGGCGAGGATGAAGCCGCCCTTCGCGCTGCCGTCGAGCTTCGTGACGACGAGGCCGGTGACGCCGGCGTGGTCGATGAACGACTGCGCCTGATTGACGCCGTTCTGACCGGTCGTGGCGTCGAGCACCAGCAGCACCTCGGCGATCGGCGAGAGCTTCTCGACCACCCTCCTGATCTTGCCGAGCTCATCCATCAGGCCGCCCTTGGTGTGCAGGCGGCCGGCGGTGTCGATGATGCACATCGCGTGGCCGTGGGCCTTCGCGGCCTCGACCGTCTGGAAGGCGACGGATGCGGGATCCTGGCCCTCGCGCTCCGGCCGCACGATCGCGCTCCCCGCGCGCTGCGCCCAGGTGCCGAGCTGCTCGACGGCGGCGGCACGGAAGGTGTCGGCGGCGCCGACCACCACCGACTGGCCGTTGCGCACGAGGAAGCGGGCGAGCTTGCCGATCGTCGTCGTCTTGCCGACGCCGTTGACGCCGACCACCAGGATCACGGCCGGGCGCTCCTTGAGCGACAGCGTCGGGTCGTACTGGGCGAAGCGCTCCTCGAGCCGCTCGCGGAGCATGCGCTTGAGGTCCTGCGGGTCGTCGACCATCAGCCGCTCGACATCGGCGCGCAGCGCGTCGATCAGCTGCTCGGTGATGTCGGGCCCGAAGTCGGCGGTGATGAGCGCCGTCTCGAGGTCGTCCCAGGTCTCCTCCGTGATCGTCTCGCGCTGGAACATGCCCCGGAGGGCGCCGGTGAGAGACCACTTCGCTGCCATGCGTCCATGCTAGGCGGGCCACGCGCTAGACTCGTCCCCTGGCGAAGGGGAGTATCCCGTCACGCCGCGATCGTCATCACGGAGTCCTGCGGGCTCCCGGTCGCGGCGGCGCGATCCGCGTGGGAGAGACGTTCGCGCCCCGTTCGCGCACCCTTCCGGAAGGCCTTCGCTTGACCCCGTATCAGATCTTCGAGATCGTCTCGATGGCGCTCCTCGTCGCCGTCCTCATCTTCGACCTGCTCATCGTCGTGAAGCGGCCGCACGTGCCCTCGATGAAGGAGGCGACCAGCTGGGTCGTGTTCTACGTCGCCCTCGCGCTGGTCTTCGCCGGCGTGCTGTGGTTCATGGGCGACGGCGTCAAGGCCGGCGAGTTCGTCACCGGCTGGCTGCTCGAGTACTCGCTGTCGATCGACAACCTCTTCGTCTTCATCATCATCCTCAGCCGCTTCGCGGTGCCGAAGGAGATGCAGCAGCGCGTGCTGATGATCGGCATCCTGATCGCCATCGTGCTGCGCGGCATCTTCATCGTGCTCGGCGTGCAGCTGATCGAGTCGTTCTCGTGGCTCTTCTACTTCTTCGGCGCCTACCTCGTCTACGTCGCGTGGAAGCAGGCGTTCGGCGGCGAGGACGACTCGGGCGAGAAGGACAACCTCGTCGTGCGGATGCTGAAGAAGCGCGTCAACGTCACCGACCGCTGGAACGGCGGCAAGACCACCGTGCAGATCGAGGGCGTCAAGTACTTCACGCCGTTCCTCATGGTGATCCTGGCGCTCGGCACCACCGACCTGCTGTTCGCGATTGACTCCATCCCCGCGATCTTCTCGGTCACGACCGACCCGTTCCTGGTCTTCGCGTGCAACATCTTCGCGCTGATGGGCCTGCGCCAGCTCTACTTCCTGCTCGGTGGCCTGCTCGACCGCCTCGTCTACCTGCACTACGGCATCGCGGCGATCCTCGGCTTCATCGGCATCAAGCTCGTCTTCCACGCCATGGAGGTCAACGAGCTGCCGTTCCTCAACAACGGCGAGCCCATCACCTGGGTGCCGCACATCGAGACCTGGCACTCGCTGGTCGTCATCCTCGCCTCGATGGTCATCGCCACGGTCGCCTCGCTCATCAAGCTGCGCATCGACGCGAAGACGACCGGCGACACGTCGCTGCACCTCGGCCCGTCCGAGGCAGAGCTGGGCGCCGACGGGCACTACCACATCGTCGACGCGACCGGGAAGACGTTCTACCGCCCGCTGCGGGTCGAGCACAACGAGACCGGCACGCTGAAGGTCATCGACGCCAAGGGCACCGAGGCGCCCGCGGCCGACTTCCACGAGGACGTGCTGCGCGAGGCCGCCCGCGAGGACATGGATCCCGAGGCGCTCGACGAGGTGCGCCGCCGCATCGCCAAGGGCGAGAACCTCGACGAGCGCGAGCTCGACGAGCGCGGCGACCGCAACGTCTGATCGACGCATGACCGGGGCGCCCGGCATCCTCGCGTGGCTCGTGCCGCGCGCGGTGCCGGGCGTCGAGGTCGTTGCGACCGACGGCTACCGGCGCGCGCTGCCGGGACCGCGGGTCGCCGGCGCTTCGGTGCGGGGCGGCGTCGCCATCACCGCCGACGCCGACCTGGCGCGGCTGTTCGACCTGCCGGTGCCGGGCGCTGCCGGGCTCTCCGGGGCGGATGCGCGCCTGGCGGCAGACGAGCGGCTCACGTGGGCGGCGGCTCGGCACGCCGCTCCCCTGCTGGCGGCGGCGATCGCGGGTGCCCCCGCGCTCGCGCAGCCCGGCTGCGCCGACGCGCACGAGATGCTCGTGCGCGCGATCGTCGGCCAGCAGATCACCGTCGCGGCCGCGACGCAGCAGCTGCGGCTGCTGGCGGCGCTCGGGGACGCACTGCCGGAGGCGCTCGTCGAGCCGGGGATCGAGCGCTGCTTCCCGTCGATGGCCCAGGTGGCGGAGGGCGGCGAGGTGCTGCGGGGCCCGGCCGCGAAGACCGCCGCCGTGCGACGGGCCGCCGAGGCGGTGGCGACGGGCGCGATCGAGGTGAGCCCCGCATCCGACCTCGTGACGATGCGCGAGCGGCTGCTCGAGCTCAAGGGGATCGGCCCGTGGACGGTCGGCTACCTGTCGCTGCGGATGGGCGACCCCGACGTGCTGCTGCTCGGCGATGTCGCCGTGCGGAAGGGCGCGCTGCGCCTCGGCATCACCGACCTGCCGGCGTTCGCCGCCGACTGCGCGGGGCACCGCTCGGCGCTCATGCTGCGCTGCTGGGCGGCCGCCGCGCCTGCCCCGGCTGCGGCCTGAGGCTCACCGCCGCCGCGTCGCCGTGACCGTGAACTTGGCGTTGCGGCTCACCTGACGGGTCTCGCCGATCGCGTCGAGCTGCTGGCGGTAGCCGAGGTGGCTGTTCCAGACGCACCACAGCTCGCCGCCGCGCTCGAGCGCACGGCCGGCGTCGGCGATGAGCCGCTCAGCAGCGCCGGTGTGCACGGCGGCGCCGATGTGGAACGGCGGGTTGAGCATGATGAGGCCCGCCGAGCCGTCGGGCACGCCCTCGAGCCCGTCGGCCTGCCGCGCCTCGACGCGGTCGCCGACGCCGTTCGCGTCGGCCGTCGCGACGGTCGAGGCGACTGCGGCGGCTGAGGCGTCGGTCGCGAGCACCTGCACGTGCGGCCGGGCTTGCGCGAGCGCGACGGCCAGGACGCCCGTGCCGCAGGCCAGGTCGATCGCGTGCGACGCATCCGGCATCTGGTCGAGGTGCTGCAGCAGCGTCTGCGCGCCGATGTCGATCGACGTGCCGGCGAACGCCTCGCCGTGCGCGACGACCGTCAGCGGGCGGCCGGCGATCTGGTGCGTGCGATTGCGCGGCCAGCTGAGGCCCGGGCGGCGGGGATCCTCGGCGTGCAGCACGCGCGACTTGCGCCACCCGAGGGTCGCGTGGACGCTGCGGAACGAGCGGCCGAGCAGGGCGTTCATGCTCATCGTCATGTGCTTGACGCGGCCGCCGGCGACCACCCGCACGTCGTCGGCCGCGTGCGTGGCGATCAGCTCGGCGATCTCGTCGAGCGCGTCGAGCGCGCGGGGCAGCTGCAGGAGCACGAGCGTCGCTTCTTCGACGAGGGATGCGTCGAGGCCGTGGTGCGCGTAGGTGCCGGTCGCGCCCAGCTCGGCCGTGCCCAGCTCGGCCGCGTTCGCGTCGAGCGCCCGCTCCCCCACGATGGAGTCCTGGTGCACGCGCACCCGCTCGGCGCCGGCCTGCAGGGCGCCCAGCGTGAGCGCCCCGTGGCGGTCGCCGATCACGACCACCTCGGCCGGCATGCGGCGCTGCTTGACGGCCTCGTCGAGGATCAGGGCATCGGATGCGTCGTGGGCCTGGAGCGTCGGATCCTCGACGTCGGGCCTGCGGCGCAGGCGGGCGAAGAGGTCGTCGCGTTCGGTCACCTCTCGATCCTCGCACCCTCGGCGGCCGTTGCCGACCGGCTGCCTTCCCACCCCTGGCGGGCGTGCAGCGGCGCCGCCGCTCGCCGGCCGTGACGTGCGAATCGCGCGGAACGTTGGGCTGTGCTCCGGAGGATGCGCATCTAGCGTGAGGCCATGAGAACCATCGTCGCCGGCGGCATCGTGGCCGCGGCCGTCCTCCTGCTCGCCGGCTGCGCGTCGGCGAGCCCCGGAACGGGCTCCGCCGCGCCCGACGCGAGCGACGCGCCACCCGCACCCACCGCATCCGCCGGTCTCGACGTGCTGACCGGGCCCGAGCAGCGCGCGCGGCTCGCCGACCTGCCGATGCCGAGCGCCGCGGGCGAGGTGATCGCGATCGGCACGGCGCTGCAGAACCCCGACGGCCCCGCGATGCTCTGCTACGTCGTCGCGACGTCGCTGCCGCCGCAGTGCGCCGGGCCGGAGCTGGTCGGCTGGGACTGGGCAGCGGTGCCCCACGAGGAGGCCTCGGGCGTGCGCTGGAGCGACGCCGCGGTCGCCCTGCGCGCGACCTACGACGCGACGGCGTTCGCGATCACGCCCCTCGAGGTGCTCGATCTGGCCGCGCTGAGCATGCCCCAGCGGCCCGCCCCCACCGGCGACCTCGACCAGGCGACGCAGACCGCGGTGCAGGAGGACCTCTGGTCGCTGCAGCGCCCCGACGTGCTGGGCGGTGGCGGCGACGGCGCCGGCATCGCCATCATCGAGGTCGTCCACGACGACGGCTCGATGCAGGCGTTCCTCGACGACATCTACGGGCCGGGCGCCGTCGCCGTGGTGCCGTGGCTGCTGTGAGGAGCCCCGTCATGCATGCACCTATGCGTCGCCTGCTGCGCACCGCGCTGCTCGCGGTCGCCGCTTCGGCCCTCGTCGCCTGTGCGCAGACCGCGCCGGGCTCGCCGGTGTCGCCGGGCTCGAGCGGCTCGCCTGCAGCGCCTGCCGCTCCGATCGCCACCGGGCCGGAGGCGCAGGCCGCGCTCGCCGAGCTGCCCGCGCCGAGCGGGGTCGAGCCTGTGCTGGCGATCGCCACCGTGCTCGAGACGCCCGAGGGCGCGATCCTCTGCCTCGGCGCGGTCGCCGAGTCGGCGCCGCCGCAGTGCGGCGGGCCGCTGCTCGTCGGCTGGGACTGGGCGCCGTTCGAGCACCAGGAGACCGGCGGCGTGCGCTGGGTGCAGGGCGTCGCTGTCGAGGGCACCTACGACGCCGAGGCGCAGACGTTCACGCAGACCGGAGCGCCGATGAGCGCCGCCGCCATCACGATGCCGGCGATCGAGGTGCCGGCAGGCTCGCTCGACGACGCGACGATCGAGGCGGTGCTGGCCGACCTGGCGACGCTGCAGCGGGCGGATGTGCTCGGCAGCTGGAGCGAGCAGGGCACGGTGGTGCTCAACGTCATCGCCGACGACGGCTCGGTGCAGGACGCGGTCGACGCGATCTACGGCGAGGGCGTCGTCTTCGTCATCCCCGCGCTGCGGTAGCCGGCGCTCCGGTAGCCCCGCGCTTCGCTCCGCGTTTCCGCACAACGCAAGCCCGCGCGGCCGATCGCGCGGCGCGGGCGGCCGCCCAGCCCAATCCGCCGCGGATCGCGGGCGACGGGCTTGCGTTGTGCGCTGAGCGCGGCGCGGCAGAGCGCGGCGCGGCAGAGCGACGCTCGGCGGCTGGCCGCGGGGCCGCGGGGCCGCGGGCCGCGGGGCCCGCGGGGCCGCTACGCCTCGACGGCGGCGCGCTCGCGCACCGTGCGCTGGCCGACGACGGCCGAGACGCCGTCCTGCCGCATCGAGACGCCGTAGAGCGCATCCGCGATCTCCATGGTGCGCTTCTGGTGCGTGATGATGATCAGCTGCGAGCTCTCGCGCAGCTGCTCGAACACCGTCAGCAGGCGGCCGAGGTTGGCGTCGTCGAGCGCCGCCTCGACCTCGTCCATGATGTAGAACGGGCTCGGCCGGGCCTTGAAGATCGCCACCATCAGCGCCACCGCGGCCAGCGACCGCTCGCCGCCCGAGAGCAGCGAGATGCGGTCGATCTTCTTGCCCGCCGGGCGCACCGTCACCTCGACGCCCGTCTCGAGCATGTTGTCGGGATCGGTGAGCGTGAGCGCGCCCGAGCCGCCCGGGAAGAGGATCGGGAACACCTCGATGAACGCGGCCCGGGTGTCCTCGAACGCGGCCGCGAAGATCGTCTCCATCGTCACGTCGAGGTCGGCGATGATCTGCTCGAGGTCCTTGCGGGTCTTCGCGAGGTCGGCGAGCTGCTCGGTGAGGAACGTGTGGCGCTGCTCGAGCGCCGCGAACTCCTCGAGCGCGAGCGGGTTGACGCGGCCGAGGCGCGACAGCTTGCCCTCGGCCTCCTTGAGCCGCGCCTGCTCGGCCTTGCGGTTCCAGTCGTCGGCGGGCGTGTACTCGGCGACCAGCACGGCCTCGTCGAGCCCCAGCTCGCTGCCGGCGCGCTCGAGCAGGTTGGAGAGGTGCAGACGCTGCTCGTACGCCTCCATCTCGGCGACGTGCACGTGCTCGGTGAGCTCCTGCAGCCGCTCGCGCAGCGTCGCCTCGTCGCGGCGCAGCCTGCCGAGCTCCTCGCTGCGGTCACGGCGGGCGGCCTCGCGCTCGGCCAGCACGCCGCGCGCCTCGGCCACCGAGCGCTCGGCGACGCCCAGCACGGGCGGGATCGCCTCGAGCACGCGCGACGCCTGCTGGCGCTGCCGCTCGCGCAGCACGGCGCGGCGCGCGGCCTCCTCGGCCCGGGCCCGCTGCGCCTCGACATCGCGGGCGAGCGCATCGGCGCGGGCGAGCTCGGCGCGCACCCGTTCGCGGGCGGTCTCCAGCTCGATGCGCAGGTCGGTCTCGGCACCGCGGGCGGCCTCGAGCTCGGCCAGCATGCCGTCGCGCGCCGACGCGTCGAGCATCGGGCGCGGCTTGGCGTGGAAGCGCTCGAGCGCTTGCTTCGCGGCCTCGACCGCCAGCTGGGCGTCGCGGATGCCCGCCCGCGCCTCGCCGATCGCCGCCTCGGCGCGCTCGTGCTCGCCGGTCGCCGACTCGAGGCGTGCCCGGGCGCGCGATCGCTGCTCGCCGCGCGCCGCCGACGCCGCGTCGTGCGCGCGCAGCCGCTCGAGGGCCTCGGCCGCGGCGCGCTTGGCCTGCTGGTGCGCCTGGCGGGCGTCCTCGAGGGCGCCGGCCTCGCGCTCGATGGCGGTCGACAGCTCGTCGAGCCGCTCGGTCGCCGCGTCGCGCTCGGCGAGCAGCTCGAGCCGCGACTGGCTGTCGTCGNCAGCCGCTCGAGGGCCTCGGCCGCGGCGCGCTTGGCCTGCTGGTGCGCCTGGCGGGCGTCCTCGAGGGCGCCGGCCTCGCGCTCGATGGCGGTCGACAGCTCGTCGAGCCGCTCGGTCGCCGCGTCGCGCTCGGCGAGCAGCTCGAGCCGCGACTGGCTGTCGTCGCTGCCGCCGCGCAGCAGGTGCTCGGTCACGAAGTCGCCGCGCTTCGTCACCAGCGTGATCGGCCCGCCGAGCTCGAGGTCGGCCAGGCGCGGCGCGAGCTCCTGCGCTGCGGCCAGGTCGTCGACGATGAAGGTCCAGGCGAGGATGCCGAGCACGCCCTCGGGCGCGTCGACGACCGAGGGCGCGTGCACGGCGCCGCGAAGGCCCTCCGCCGCGACGTCCGCGATGCGCGGCTGCATGCGGCCGGCGTTCGCGACGACCGCCTCGATGCGGCCGAGGCCGGCGTCGTACGCGTGCTCGATCGCGGCGGCGGCGGCCTCGCGGGTGTCGGCGAGCACCGCCTCGCCGAGGGTGCCGAGGGCAGCGGCGATGGCTGCCTCGAAGCCCTTCTTGACCTTCACGCGCTCGGCGACGAGGCCGGTGACGCCGGCGACGCCGGCGTCGAGCAGGCCCGCGGATGCGTTGGCCTGCGAGAGCGCGAGGCCCAGTGCCGAGGTGCGTGCGGCGAGCGCATCCCGCTCGCGCTCCACCGCGTGCAGCGCCGAGCGAGCGTCGTCGAGGGCGCCCGAGAGGCGGGCCTGCGCCTCGTCGGCGTCGCGGTACGCGCCGGCCAGGGACTCCGCGTCGGTGGCCTCCTCGTCGTCGCCCAGCCCGGCGGCGGCCGCGCGGGCGTCGGCGAGCCGCTGCTCGGCGTTCGCGAGCGCCGCCTCGCGCCTGGCCACCTCGGCCTCGCGGGCGGCGAGCGTCGACTGCGCGACCTCGACCTTCGAGCGGTGGGCGGCCGCCTCCAGGTCGTGCTTGGAGACGAGCGCGGCCTGCGCGGCGATCTCCTCGTCGAGCGAGTCGAGCCCGGCGCGGGCGAGCGCGGTGGCCGAGGCCGCCTTCCCGAGGCGACCCTCGGCATCCGCCACCCTCTCGCGCAGCGCCATGGCCTCGTCGCGCACCGCCTGCACCATGTCGGTCGTCACGAGCGGCGCCGCGTCGCCGATCTCGGGCGCCTCCTCGAGCAGCGCGAGCCGCTGGCCGGCGAGCGCGTGCAGCGACTGCAGCCGCGACAGCTCGCGCTCCAGGCCGTGCGCCACGTTGCGGGCCCGGTCGACGTCGTCGCCGACCATCGACTCCTCGATGCGGCCGGCGCGCAGCTTGGCCTGCTCGAGCTGCTCCTGCAGCACGATGCGCTCCGACTTGCGCTCCGACTCCGAGCGGGCGGCGGCCTCGAGGTGCGAGCGCAGGCCGATGACCTCGTCGGCGATCAGCCGCGCACGGGCGTCGCGCACGGTCGACTGGATCGTGGCGGCCTCCTTGGCGATCTCGGCCTGCTGCCCGAGCGGCTTCAGCTGCCGCCGGATCTCGCCCGTCAGATCCTGCAGGCGCGTGAGGTTGGCCTGCATCGCGTCGAGCTTGCGGAGCGTCTTCTCCTTGCGGCGGCGGTGCTTGAGGATGCCGGCGGCCTCCTCGATGTAGCCGCGGCGGTCGATGGGCGTCGCCTGCAGCACGTTGTCGAGCTGCCCCTGCCCGACGATCACGTGCATCTCGCGGCCGAGTCCGGAGTCGCTCAGCAGCTCCTGCACGTCGAGCAGCCGCACGCCCTCGCCGTTGATCGCGTACTCCGAGCCGCCGTTGCGGAACAGCGTGCGCGAGATCTGCACCTCCGCGTACTCGATCGGCAGCGCACCGTCGCTGTTGTCGATCACGAGCTCGACGTGCGCGCGGCCGAGCGGGCCGGTGGTGGCCGTGCCGGCGAAGATGACGTCCTCCATCTTGCCGCCGCGCAGCGTCTTCGCGCCCTGCTCGCCCATCACCCAGGCGAGCGCGTCGACGACGTTCGACTTGCCAGAGCCGTTCGGCCCCACGACGCACGTGACGCCGGGCTCGAACTGGAACGTGGTCGCGCGCGCGAACGACTTGAACCCCTTGACGGTGAGGGTCTTGAGGTGCATGCGGCTCCCGGATCGTGGCTGAGAACACCGTAGTGGGGCGGATGCGTCTGGTGCAGACGGCGCGCGCGGGCGCGTGTTGCGCCGATGGCCCGCTGGGCCTAGTCTGCAAGGCTGCCCACCCGCACGGTGCCGGTGCGAGCGGCAGAGCACCCATGCAGATCGACATCCGTCCCCTGGCGCTGCCCGAGCGCGTCGACGAGCGCGGCGCCGTCGGCGACGAGCTGCGCGCCTCGCACGACTTCAACGAGCGCGCCAACGCGGCCCGCTACGGCGGCGGCATCTACGTGAACACCCTCGTCGAGCACCTCGCGTCGCTGCGGTCGACGCGCGACGGCCGGGTCGACCGCCTGCTGGCCTGGCGCGGCGAGCGCCTCGTGGGCGTGCTCACGCTCTACTCCCCGCTGCTCGACTCGACCGACATGACCGAGGTGACCATCGAGCCGGCGCTCGAGCTGGGCGACGCCGAGCAGCACGAGATCGCCGAGGCGCTGGTCGCGAGGGCGCACGAGGAGGCCGCGCGCGACGGCCGCTCGACGATCGTGGCCTCCACCGTCGGTGCGGCGACCGGCCCCGTGACCGCCCGTACCGGCTTCGGCGCGGGCGACCCTGCGCATCCCGACACCGCACCGCTCGTCGCCCGCGGCTACGAGCTCGAGCAGGTCTACCGGGTCAGCGTCGCCGACCTCGCGGCCCTGCCCGACCTCGAGCAGCGGCACGCGGCGGCGCTCGCCCGCGCCGACGGCTACGAGCTGCTGCGCTGGGCTGGCGAGACGCCCGACGGGCATCGCGAGGCCATGCGCGGGCTGCACGAGCGCATGTCGACCGACGCGCCGGTCGCCGGCCTCGGGTGGGAGCCGGAGGTCTGGGACGACGCCCGGCTGGCCGAGTTCGAGCGCTCGAAGCAGGAGGGCGGCCGGGTGCTGCTCACCGTCGCCGCCCGCGAGCGCGCGACCGGCGAGCTGGCGGGCTTCACGACGCTGATCCTGCCGCTCACCGGCGCGACCGCGCGGCAGCACGACACCCTGGTGACGAAGCCGCACCGCGGGCACGGGCTCGGCATGCTCATGAAGCTCGACAACCTGCTGCGGCTGCGCGAGCTGCGGCCCGAGCTGGTGCGCGTGGTCACCTGGAACGCGGAGGAGAATCGGCCCATGCTGCGCGTGAACGAGGCGTCCGGCTTCCTGCCGGTGGCGTACGAGGCGCAGTGGCAGTGGAAGGCGGCGACATGACCGAGACGCCCGCATGACCGAGATGCCACGGCTCGAGTGGCTCGAGCTCACCGAACCGGCAGACGCCTTCGACGAGCCGGCGCTCGCACTGATCGCGCGCTACGTCGCGGTCGCGAACCGCGTCACGCAGCACTTCTGGGGCGACGACTCCTACGACACGACGGTCGACGAGATCGTCGCGTCGCTGCGCCGCCGCGAGGACGAGATCAGCCGGCGCTTCCTCGTGACCGAGGGCGGCGCCGACGTGGGCCGCGCGATCGCCTCCATCAACGGCGAGGAGGGCTCGCACGTCGCCTACCTGTCGGCGTGGGTCGTGCCCGAGGAGCGCAGCCGCGGCATCGGCCGCGCCATGGCCGAGCGTGTCGAGCAGGTCGGCATCGAGCTGGGCGCAACCACCCTGCAGGCCTGGGCCGACCACCGGGCGCCCGCCGAGGGCGAGGCGGGCGTGGCCGCCGTGAGCGGGCACGGCTCGATCGCCGCCGACCCGCCGGCGCAGCTGCTCGTGTCGATGGGCTACGCGCTCGAGCAGGTCGAGCGGATCTCCGAGCTCGACGTCGAGGCTGCGCGGGCATCGCTCGAGGCGCATCGGGCGGATGCGCTCGCGCACGCAGGCGAGGCCTACACCCTGCGCTCGTGGCAGGGCCCGACGCCGCCGGAGCTGCTCGACGCGATGGCGCTGCTGCACTCGCGGATGACCACGGATGCGCCCGCTGCCGCCATGGACCTCGATGACGAGCACTGGGATGCGGCCCGGCTGCAGCGGCTCGAGGCGCAGAACGCCGACTCCGGCCAGACGATGCTGCAGGCGGTGGCGCTCCACGCCGCCAGCGGCGAGGCGGTCGCCTACACGATCCTCCTGCTGCCCGACGACGGCCGGCCCGCCTTCCAGGAGGACACCCTGGTGCACGCCGATCACCGCGGCCACCGCCTCGGCATGCTCGTGAAGACCGAGAACCTCCTGCAGCTCGGCCGCCTGCACCCCGACCGCACGCGCATCATCACCTGGAACGCCGAGGAGAACAGCCCGATGCTGCGTGTGAACGAGGCGCTCGGATTCGTCCCCGTCGGCGCCGAGGGCGGGTGGCAGCGGCGCGTCGGCGGTGCTGGGGCCTCCACAGGCGCGCCTGCAACCATGAGCGCATGACCGACGCTGAAGCGCCCGCGCTGCCCGACGCATCCGCCCCCATCGACGACCTCGCGAGCGAGCTGCGCGAGGCGGTCACCGGCGGGCTGACGCGGCCGCGCGCATACCGCGAGCAGCAGCTCGACGGGCTGGTGCGGATGCTGCTGCAGCACACGTCGCTGTGGGAGGCGGCGCTCAAGGCCGATCTCGGCAAGAGCGAGATCGAGGCGCACCTGACCGAGATCGGGTTCGTCGTGTCGGAGGCGCGCGCGGCGAAGCGCTCGCTGCGCCGCTGGATGGCGCCGACCCTCGTGCCGGCGCCGCTCGCGCTGCAGCCGGCGGTGGCCAAGACGATCGCGGAGCCGCTCGGGGTGTCGCTCATCATCGCGCCGTGGAACTACCCGCTGCACCTCGCGCTCGCGCCGCTCGTCGGCGCCATCGCCGCCGGCTGCGCGGCCGTCGTGAAGCCGAGCGAGGTGGCACCGGCGACGTCGCGGCTGCTGGCGGAGCTCGCGCCCGCCTACCTCGACCCCCGCTCGGTGCGGGTCGTCGAGGGCGGGGTCGCCGAGACGACGGCGCTGCTCGCGCAGCGCTGGGACCTCGTCTTCTACACCGGCAACGCCACCGTGGCGCGCGTCGTGGCCGCCGCTGCCGCGAAGCACCTCACCCCGACGGTGCTCGAGCTCGGCGGCAAGAGCCCCGTCTACGTGCATCGCTCCGCCGACATCCCCGCCGCCGCGCGCCGCATCGCCTGGGGCAAGTGGCTGAACGCCGGCCAGACGTGCGTCGCGCCCGACCACATCCGGGTCGACCGCGAGGTCGCGGGCCAGCTCGTCGACGAGCTGCGCCGCGCGACCGCCGAGCAGCTCGGCGACCCGCGCACCTCGCCCGACTTCGCGCGCATCGTCAACGCGCGCCACCTCGAGCGGCTGCAGGGCCTGCTCGGCAGCGGCACCGCCGTCACCGGCGGCGACAGCGACGCGGCCGAGCGCTACCTGGCGCCGACGATCCTCGTCGACGTCGACGACGCATCCCCCGTCATGCAGCAGGAGATCTTCGGGCCGATCCTGCCCGTGCTGCCGGTCGACGGGGTCGACGGCTTCATCGCTGCGATGCACGGTCGCGAGAAGCCGCTCGCGCTCTACGTGTTCGCACGGGATCGGGATGCGGTGCGTCGCGTCGAGCGCGACACCTCGTCTGGGTCGATGGGGGTGAACGTCGCGGTGGCGCAGGTGGGCGCGGCGAGCCTGCCGTTCGGCGGAGTCGGCGAGAGCGGCTCGGGCGCCTATCACGGCAAGCACTCGTTCGACGCGTTCAGTCACCGCAAGCCCGTGCTGTCGAAGCCGACCGGGGTCGACACGCTGCGCGTGATCTACCCGCCGTTCAGCGACTGGCGGGGCCGGCTCGCGAAGCGCATCCTCGGCTGAGGCCGCCCGCCGCTGAACGAGGACCACGGCGCCGCCCGGCCCCGCATCTCGACGCACCACAATTCCGTTTTGCAGGTGATCCGGCCCTCTCAAGGGCAATCTTCCCTCGCGGCGCGAAGATCACCTGCAGAACGGGAACCGGCGGCGAAGGGGCGCGGCCCCACCACCTAGGGACCATTCCGTTTTGCAGGTGATCCGGCCCTCTCGAGGGCAATGCTCCCTCGACCTGCCGAGATCACCTGCAGAACGAAAACTGGCGAGGGTCGCGGCGGCGAGAGCGAGGAGGCGAGGCGGCGGAGCGGCGTGGGACCAGCGCGGCGCCCGGTCAGCGCTTCGGCGCCACGTGCGCGACCGCCCAGCCCACCAGCGGCTGCAGGTGCTCGACCGTGTCGAACAGGGCGTCCAGCAGGTCTGGGCCGTACGCATCCGCCTCGTCGAGCTCGCGGCGTGCGGTGAGGAAGCGGTAGCGCAGCAGCGCGATGCGCGGGTGCTGCGGGTCGACGCCGCGCGGCGCCGTCTTCACCTGCTCGCCGCCGAGCGTGTAGCCGGCCTCCTCGAGGTCAGCGACGATCCCCTCCAGCTCGGCGCCGGGCGCGGCCGCCTCGACCGCGGCGCGATACGACTTCGTGAACGACGCGTCGCCGAAGAACCCGCCGCCCATCGAGACGCCCGTCGCGTCGAGGTTGAGGTACCAGCCGATGCCGGGCGCCCGCTGCGCGAACATGCCCTGGCGCGTCTTGTAGGGCGTCTTGTCGTGGCTGAAGCGCACGTCGCGGTAGGGCCGGTAGATCTTCACCGTGCTGGCGATCGGCTCGAGCTCCTCGGCGAGCGCCTCGAACGGGGCCTTCACCTGGCTCTCGTAGCGGTGCTTGTTGTCGAGCCACCAGGGCCGCTCGTTGTGCACCTCGAGCTCGCGGTAGAAGGCGAACGCGTCGGGGCTGAATCCTGCGAAGACCATCCTTCGAGCCTACGCGGCGACACTGTCCGGCCCGGGACGGCAGTCAGAGATGTCGGAGGCTCCCGATAGCCTCTGTTCAAGGCAATTTCCCTCACTTTGAGCGGACGCACTACAGATGAGGGGTGTCATGAGCGTTGGGGCACATTGGGTTCGAGCCGCGCTGCAGGTGAATCCGTACAGTTACGAGGGCCGCAACGCTCCGAAGAACCACTTCGACAATGAGGAGCACTACAACGCAAAACTCTTGGATGAGTGCGAGGCTCTAGGGATCACGTTGATCGCAATTACCGATCACTGGCGCGTGGAGTCGGCCGCGGGTCTTATCGACGCGGCCGAGACCCGCGGCATCGTGGCACTTCCCGGTTTCGAGGCCAACTCCTCGGAGGGCATCCACATCCTTGTCCTGTTCGAAGCGAAAACGCCGTTCACAACGATCAACGCGGCGATCGGGCGCTGCGGAGTGACACCGGGCTGCGCTAACGGCACCGTCGGAGACTCGTACGCGCTGATCATGGACCGGATGACTGCGGACGGCGCCCTGCCCATCCCCGCCCACGCCAACGTCAGCCCTGCCGGCATGCTCGCCACTCGGTCTGGACAGCCGCTCGCGACGATGATCAAGCACGCGGGACTGCACGCCATTGGAATCACCCCAAGCGTCGACAACACCAAGGACCAGCAGTCAATCGTGGAAGGAACCGGGCTCTTCGAACGCGTCCACCCGTTGGCCGTGATCCACGCCGACGACGTTATGGGCCCCCGGCAGCTCCGGACTGCCGGTGCTAGCTCCTGGTACAAGGTCAGCGCGCCCTCGCTCGAAAGCCTGAAGCTCGCGGTCCGTACGCCGCAGACGCGTGTGTCGCTCAACGACCCCGTGGCCAAGCCACGACCTCGCATCAAGAGCGTGTCCTGGGTCGGCGGTTACCTCGACGGCGTGAGCGTTCCCGTGTCTTCCGACCTCACAGCCCTCATCGGGGGCAGAGGCGCTGGCAAGTCCACGGTGATCGAGAGCATCCGCTACGCCCTCGACATCGAGCCGATCTCCACGCAGATGAAGAAGGACCACAAGAGCATCGTGGGCCAGGTGCTCAACGCCGGCACGATCGTCCGCATCGAAGTGGAAAGCGTGTCGCCGACGGTCCAGAGCTTCACCATCGAGCGCGAAGTTCCCCACCCACCGGTAGTCTTCGACGCATCCCGTGCGCGCACCAAGCAGACACCGGCCGACGCCATTGGCCAGGTCGAGGTGTTCGGGCAGCATGAACTGGCGGAACTCGCGAGCGATTCAGGGAGCATTGCCGAGCTCGTAAGGCGATTCGACGGATCGGACGGAGAGAATCCGGGACTCGCGGCGCTGCGCGTAGCGCTTCGCGATAGCCGGGCAGATCTCAAGCGCGCCGAGGAAGCCAAGTCGAAACTGGAGTCAGACCTCGAACTTGCGGATCGCCTAGAAGAGCAGGTGAGCCACTACGAGCAGACAGATGTGCCCGCAAAGCTCGCGGGCAAGCAACGACTTACCGAAGACGAGGCGGTGTTCAAGGAAGGATCGACCCGTCTGGCCACGGCCCACGCCAGCCATGAATCCTATCTGCGATCGGCTGCCGTGACCGATCTTGCGGCTCCACTGGACAACGTCGAAGGCGTGCCGCAGGCGGAGAGGCTCCAACGGGTGAGCGTAGCCCTGACAACGCTGCACAGCACTCTCGCAGACTTGGGCGCTCAGGCTGCTGCGGCTTTCCAGGCCGCGAAGGCGGAAATCGAAGCCGCCAAGACCGGATGGCAAGAAGCCACAGTCGAGGAGCAGGCCAGCTACGGGCAAGTGCTGCGCGAACTCACAGAAAAGGGGCTGGATCCCGGAAAGTTCGTCTCTACGAAGGCCGAGTTGACGAATCTTAAGGCGTCGAAGCCTCGTCTCACCGCGCAGAAGAACGAAATTAAGGATTTGAAGAAGCAGCGCGACAACTTGCTTGGCGAGCTTCGAAAGCACGAAACGAACGCAACGGAGCACCTGCACACGGCCGTTCGTTCGGCTAACGCTGCGACCGACGGCGTGGTCGTCGTCCGACCGGTCCCCGCACCTGATCGGACTCACATCCTCGATCTGATTAAGAGCCATACCAGCGGGCAGCGAACCCAGATCACGACTGCGGTGCTGTCGCCCGACTTCTCTCCCCGGGTACTGGCCGAAGCGATCCGTGGAGGCATCGACGAGCTGGATAAGCTCGACATCAAGGGTGCACAAGCTGTGAACCTGGTTGCGGCGGGAGAAGACCTAGCGCGCGAGCTTGAGGAACTCTCCGTCGGCCTCGCCGTGGAGGTGCTCCTTAAAGTCGATGGTGCAACTGCTCTGCGCACCATGGATCAGCTGTCGAAGGGCCAACGTGCAACAGCGCTCTTGCTGTTGCTTCTCGGCGCATCGGAAGCGCCGCTGATCATAGATCAGCCGGAAGACGACCTAGATAACAACTTCGTCTACAAGGGCGTCGTTAAACACCTTCGATCCTTGAAGGGCAAGCGACAGGTCATTGCCAGCACCCATAACGCTAACGTGCCTGTGTTGGGTGATGCGGAGTTGATCGTCGTGTTGGAGAGCGATGGCACCCATGGCAAGCCAGCGGATGGGGGCATCGGTTCACTTGACGATCGAACCATCCGATCCCTGGCTGAGAACATCCTCGAAGGTGGCCCGGCCGCCTTCAATGCCCGACATCACCTCTACGGCTTCTGATCGTGGAGTCAGTGAAGGACAGGCGTTCAGTCCGAGTTCCGCACCGCAGGCACGGCTGACCGTAACGCGTTTGCACCTCTCACCTGTCGGTGGAAGGAATGCCTCGGGGCCGCCGCTGGCAGCGCGGGCACCGCGTCGACGAGCGGTTCGCCCACGGCTCCCGCACCATCGTCGTGCCGCAGCGCGGGCAGGGCTGGCCGCCGCGGCCGTAGGCGTTCAGGCTGTGCTCGAAGTAGCCGGCCCGGCCGTTGACGTTGACGTACTGCGCGTCGAACGAGGTGCCGCCCTCGGCGAGCGCCTGCTCGAGCACGTCGCGCACGTCGGCGAGCAGCGCGAGCGCCCGCGCCTGCGTGAGCCGCTCGCCCGGCGTCGCGTAGTGCAGGCGGCTGCGCCACAGCGCCTCGTCCGCATAGATGTTGCCGATGCCCGACACGAGCGTCTGGTCGAGCAGCGCCGCCTTCACGCCCTGACGGCGCCTGCGCAGCAGGCGGGCGACGGCGGATGCGTCGAAGCGCGCATCCATCGGATCGAGCGCGATGTGCACGGCCTGGTCGGGCACCGCCTGCGCGACGCCCGTCGCGACGAGCGGCCGCACCGCGAGCCCGCCGAAGATGCGCTGGTCGGCGAAGCGCAGCTCGAGCGGTCCCCGACCGCCCGCGTGCAGCGACGGCTGGTCGAGGCTGATGCGGATCCGCGTGTGGCGGTCGGCGGCAGCGCCCGGCTCCCGCACCAGCATCTGACCGGACATCCCCAGGTGCGCGAGCAGCGCATCCGTCGGCCTTGCGCGGTCAGCGGGTGCGAGCGGGATCCAGAGGAACTTGCCGCGCCGCTCGGGCGCTGCGAAGGTGCGCCCGACGAGCGCGCGCTCGAAGTCGGCGGCGTCGCCGCCGTGGCGGGCGATCGAGCGGTGGTCGAGCACCTCGACGCCGTCGACGCGCGCGCCGGTGACCGCGGGCTCGAGGCCGGCGCGCACCACCTCGACCTCGGGCAGCTCGGGCACGTCAGCGGCCGGCGTCGAGCCGCTGGTGCGCGGCGAGCGCGGCAGCCATCTCGGCGACCTTCTTGCTGGTGCCTGCGCCCTCGGCGACCGCGACGTCGTCGAGCAGCACGGTGGCGGTGAAGCTGCGGGCGTGGTCGGGCCCTGCGGCCTCGACGACGTAGACGGGCGCTCCCCTGCCCTGCGCGGCGGCGAGCTCCTGCAGCGCCGTCTTCGGGTCGAGCGCGGCCCCGGCGCGGCCCGGGTCGTCGAGCAGCGGCCCGACGAGCCGCAGCACGAGGTCGGCGGATGCGGTGTGCCCGGCAGAGAGGAACGCCGCGCCGAAGATCGCCTCGAGCGTGTCAGCGAGGATCGACGCCTTCGCGGCGCCGCCGGAGGCCGCTTCGCCCTTGCCGAGCAGGATGTGCTGGCCGAGGCCGATGGTGCGGGCGACCTCGGCGAGCGCGACCGTCGAGACGACGCCGGCGCGGCGCTTGGCGAGCTCGCCCTCGGTCGCGTCGGGCAGTCGCCGGTAGAGCTCGATCGTGATCGCCTGGCCGAGGATCGAGTCGCCGAGGAACTCGAGGCGCTCGTTGTGCGGCACGCCGCCGTGCTCGTAGGCCCACGAGCGGTGGGTCAGCGCCAACACGAGGAGCTCGGGGTCGATGTCGACCCCGAGCTGCTCGAGCAGTCGGCTCATGACCGCGGGTGCCGAGCGATGCTGCTCCGTGCGGTCCGTCATGCGACGGCGATCCTCGTCAGAGGGATCAGACGTCAGCGACCTTGCGGCCCTTGTACTCCATGTACAGCGGGGTGCCGGCGGCGTCCTCGACGACCTTCGCGCGGTGCGGCAGGCTGTAGACGGTCTTGCCGCCCTCGACGGTCTTGACGAGCTTGGGCGCTTCGGCCTTCCACTGCGAACGGCGTGCACGGGTGTTCGACCGCGACATCTTCCTCTTGGGAACAGCCATTGCTCACTCCTTCTTCGACGCCTGGGCGTCATCATCCGACTCATCGTCGGCTAGTTCTTGTGCGAATCCCTGGAGGCCTGCCCATCGCGGATCGATGGACTCCTCCGGCACATGATCGGTGCCCGGCTCGAGCCGTTCCCCTGTCTCAGGATCGAGCCCTGAGCAGTCCGGTCGGTCGACCGGCTGGAACGGCAGCGCCAGCACGACCGCGTCCCTGACCACTGGAAGCAGGTCGACGTTCTCGTCGGCCACAAAGTAGTCGGATTCCGACGCACCATCATACGCGAACAGCTCGAGGAAGTCGACCTCGACGTCGAGGTCGAACTCGGTGAGGCAGCGCGCGCAGGTCGCGAGGGCCGTCGCGCTCGCCTGGCCGGTGACCAGGATGCCCTCGTGCACGCTCTCGAGCCGCACGTCGAGCTCGACGGGCTGCTCGGGCAGCACGGTGGCGAGGCCCTCGCCGACCTTCTCGCCGAACGGCGCCGTCGCCTCGACGTCGCGCATCCGCCCGGGCTTGTGCACGATGTCGCGCACGCTCAGCGTGAACGGGTGGAAGGAGGTGGCCATGCCTCCAGTCTAGATGGCGACGCGGATGCGTCGTGGCCGCGGGCGGTCAGGCGAGGGAGAGCACGAACGAGAGCACGAAGCCCGCGGCGGTGCTCATCGCGACGGCGGGCCCTCCGTGCTCGTAGGCCTCGGGCATGAGCGTGTCGGCGAGCGACGCGATGACGGCTCCCGCCGCGAAGGCCAGCGGGAGCGAGATCGTCTGCGGATCGGCTCCCGCCAGCGGGCCCGCACCCACCACGACCGCGACGACCAGCAGCACCGCGCACGCCGACCAGAGCGCGAGGATCCGCCCTCTCGGCATGCCCTGCGCGCGCATCGACGACGCGCCGACCAGCGCCTCGGGGAGGTTGGAGACGAAGATCGCCGCCAGCAGCGCGAGGCCGCCGGAGCCCTCGCCGAGCGCGATGCCCAGCGCCAGGTTCTCAGGCACGCCGTCGAGCGTGACGGCGGCGAGCAGCGCCATGCCCGCGGCCCCGCGCTTGCTCGCCTGGCTCGCTCGCGCGTCGGAGGCCGCCGCATCGGTGTCGAGCTTCGCGCTGCCGTTGTGCTCGTCGGCGGGAACGCCGGCGCCGGGCTGGGCCGCACGGTCGAGGAGGGCGCTCAGCACCGTGAAGACGAGCGCGCCCGCGAGCAGCCCGAGCGCGGCGCGCCAGATCCCGCCCATCTCGTACGCGTCCTCGAAGAGCTCGAACGAGAGGGCGGTGATGAGCGCACCGGCCGAGAACGACAGCAGGATCGCCAGCACGCGCTTGGGCAGCTCGAAGCGCACGCCGATCAGGGCGCCGACGATGAGCGCGCTCGAGGCGATGATGCCGAAGAGCAGCGGCTGGCCCATGCGGTCAGGGTAGGACCGCCCCGGCGCTTGCCGGCAGGTGGGTTCTTGGTCCTCGGCGCTCGCCGTCGGATTGGAGCGCCCGCGCGAATCGACCCCTGGGCTCGGCTTCTCCACAGCCCCGATTCCGTGTCAGTGGCCCGTGGTTGTCTTGCTGCATGGACGGTTGGGGCATCGATGGCGAGGAGTACATCGCCGCCGTGCGGGCTGGCGCGGTCGACCCGCACGGCAAGACGGCCTCGGAGCTGCAGGACGAGCTGGATGCGTTCGATGCCGACTGGTCGGCGCGTCTGGCGGCGCTGACGGAGGCGGAGCTCGACGAGGTGGTCGCGGGCCGCAGGGAAGTGCCCCCGCTCGCCCCGCCGGTCGAGTCGCCGGTCATCGCGGCGCTGCGGGCGGAGACGGCGTTCGCCGGCCGGGTGAAGTCGCTGCACGCGCAGCGGGCGCGGCTGGAGGCCGAGGAGCGTGAGCTCATGGCTGCGCGGTTCCAGGCGATGCTCGACGACCGCGGCGACTCGGCGATGGCGCTCAAGGAGACGGCGTCGATCCTCGCGGTCGAGCGCGCGACCGCGCTGCGGCGGGCGCCCGGCGGGGCATGGGGCGGCGGCGCGCAGAAGGAGCGCTCGGCCGAGGAGCGCGCCCTCGCCGCGCGAGGCACGCTCGTGCTGCCCTCGCGCGCTGCCGACGCGCTCACGGGGCAGGCGGTGGTGCTCGTCGACGACGTGATCACGAGCGGCGCGACAGGGCGCGAGGGCCTGCGGGCGCTGCGCTCGGCGGGCTGCGAGCCGGTCGCCCTGGTGGCCCTGGCGAGGACGCCGAAGCTGATCGTCGACCCATCGGCGCGGCCCCTGCCGTGGGGGTAGGGTGAGCGTCACGCAAGACGGCGCCGCAAAGCCGCTGGCGCCGAAGCCATACCAATTCGGGAGGCCAAGATGGACATCACATTCGGCGCCAAGGGCGCAGACATCACCGATCGGTTCCGCGCCTACGCGCAGGAGAAGCTCACGAAGGTCACGCAGCTGCTCCCGCGAGCCACCGCCCTCGATGTCAAGCTCACCCGTCACGCCGAAGCCCATTCCGCCACGGTCGGAGGTCGGGTGGAGATCACCGTGCACGGCCCCGGCTCCATCATCCGCGCCGAGTCCGACGGGCCCGACAAGTACATGGCGTTCGACTCCGCGTTCCACCGCATCATGGAGCGAGCGCGCCGCGTCCACGACAAGCGCCACGACCACAGCGCCCGCCGCCGCACCCCGCTGCGCGAGGCCGCGGCCAACGGCTTCGAGCAGGTCGCGATCACGCCCGCCGACCCCGCCGTCGTCGAGGCCGTCAGCACGGGGGCCATCCCCACCGTCGAGTCGGGCCCCGAGCACGAGGCCGAGACCTCCTGGTCGCCCGTGGTGATCCGCCAGAAGCGGTTCCCCTCGAAGAAGATGAGCGTCCGCGACGCCGTCGACCAGATGGAGCTCGTCGGCCACCCCTTCTACCTGTTCGTCGACGAGGCGACCGGCGACTGCGCCGTCGTCTACCGCCGCAAGGGCTGGTCCTACGGCGTGATCACGCTCGACGACACCATCTCGCAGCCCACCGAGGTCGACACCGGTGAGGAGCGCGCGGCCTCCTGAGCATCGCAGAGCGGCGTCCCGGGCTCGCCTGGGGCGCCGCTCGGCTGTCATTGCTACGATGGGCAGTCGGTTATCGAACCGTTATCTTTGACCGTTCCCCCAGTGCACGGGAGGCACCCTTCGTGGCCAACTTCTTCGAGAACATGCTGCGCGCCGGCGAGGGCCGGCTGCGACGCCGCCTCGAGCGCATCGCCGCCGACGTCGCGAAGCTCGAGGACGCGTTCGAGGAGCTCACCGACGAGGAGCTGGCAGGCGAGACCGCCGAGTTCCGACAGCGCTACGCCGATGGCGAGCCGCTCGACGTCATGCTGCCCGAGGCCTTCGCGGCCGTCCGCGAGGCCGCGAAGCGCACGCTGGGCATGCGCCCCTACGACGTGCAGGTGATGGGCGCAGCAGCGCTGCACCTGGGCAACATCGCCGAGATGAAGACGGGTGAGGGCAAGACGCTCGTCGCCCCGATCGCCGCCTACCTGAACGCGATCGCCGGCAAGGGCGTGCACGTCGTCACGGTCAACGACTACCTGGCGAGCTACCAGTCGGAGCTCATGGGCCGCGTCTTCCGGGCGCTCGGCATGACCACCGGCTGCATCATCGCCGGCCAGACGCCCGAGGTGCGCCGCGAGCAGTACGCCGCTGACGTCACCTACGGCACGAACAACGAGTTCGGCTTCGACTACCTGCGCGACAACATGGCCCACTCGAAGGAGGCCATGGTGCAGCGCGACCACGGCTTCGCGATCGTCGACGAGGTCGACTCGATCCTCATCGACGAGGCCCGCACACCGCTCATCATCTCCGGCCCCGCCGCCGGCGAGGCGAACCGCTGGTTCGGCGAGTTCGCGCGCATCGCCAAGCGGCTGCGGCCCGATGTCGACTACGAGGTCGACGAGAAGAAGCGCACCGTCGGCGTGCTGGAGCCCGGCATCGAGCGGGTCGAGGACCTGCTCGGCATCGACAGCCTCTACGAGTCGGCGAACACGCCGCTCATCTCCTTCCTGAACACCGCGCTCAAGGCCAAGGCGCTGTTCAAGCGCGACTCCGACTACGTCGTGATGAACGGCGAGGTGCTCATCGTCGACGAGCACACCGGCCGCATCATGCAGGGGCGCCGCTTCAACGAGGGCATCCACCAGGCGATCGAGGCGAAGGAAGGGGTGCAGATCAAGGCCGAGAACCAGACGGTCGCGACGGTCACCCTGCAGAACTACTTCCGCCTCTACGAGAAGCTCGCCGGCATGACCGGCACCGCCGACACCGAGGCCGCCGAGTTCATGGCGACCTACAAGCTGGGCGTCGTGCCGATCCCGACGAACAAGCCGGTCAAGCGCGACGACCGCCCCGACCTCGTCTACGCGACGGTGGAGGGCAAGTTCAAGCACGTCGTCGACGACATCGTCGAGCGCCACGCGGCCGGCCAGCCCGTGCTCGTCGGCACGACCAGCGTCGAGAAGAGCGAGTACCTCGCGAACCTGCTGTCGAAGGCCGGCGTCGCGCACGAGGTGCTGAACGCCAAGAACCACGCCCGCGAGGCGGCGATCATCGCGCAGGCAGGCCGCGTGGCCGCGGTCACCGTCGCCACCAACATGGCGGGACGCGGCACCGACATCATGCTCGGCGGCAACGCCGAGCACCTCGCCGTCACCCGCATGCAGGAGCTGGGCCTCAGCCCGTCGGAAACCCCGGACGAGTACGAGGAGCGCTGGGACGAGGTCTTCGCCGAGGTGAAGGCCGAGGTCGCCGCCGAGGCCTCGAAGGTCGTCGAGGCCGGCGGCCTCTACGTGCTCGGCACCGAGCGCCACGAGTCGCGCCGCATCGACAACCAGCTGCGAGGGCGCTCCGGCCGTCAGGGCGACCCGGGCGAGAGCCGCTTCTACCTGTCGATGCAGGACGACCTGCTGCGCCTGTTCGGCGGCTCGGTGGCGCAGCGCTTCCTGGCGGTCGACGCCGGCGAGGACGAGATCCCGCTGGAGTCGAAGATCTTCACCCGCACCATCCGCTCCGCGCAGGGCCAGATCGAGTCGCGCAACGCCGAGATGCGCAAGAACGTGCTGAAGTACGACGACGTGATGAACCGCCAGCGCGAGGCGATCTACTCCGACCGCCGCCACATCCTCGACGGCGACGACCTGGCCGGCCGGGTGCAGGGCTTCATCGAGGGCACCATCCGCGACCTCGTCGCCACGCATGCCGTGGGCGGCGACAGCGACGAGTGGAACCTCGAGGCGCTCTGGAGCGAGGCCAAGACGATCTACCCCGTGAGCATCGGCATCGACGAGGTGGTGGCGGAGGCGCCGCGCCTGACCGCCGACTTCCTCTACGAGCAGCTCGTCTCGGACGCCAGGATCGCCTACGAGCGGCGCGAGGAGTCGCTCGGCTCGCCCGCGATGCGTCTGCTCGAGCGGCGCGTCGTGCTGTCGGTCATCGACCGCAAGTGGCGCGACCACCTGTACGAGATGGACTACCTGCGCGAGGGCATCGGCCTGCGCACGATGGCGCAGCGCGACCCGGTCGTCGAGTACCAGAACGAGGGCTTCGCGCTCTACCAGCAGATGATGGCAGCGATCCGCGAGGAGTCGGTGCAGTTCTTGTTCAACCTCGAGGTGAAGGTGCAGCAGGGCCAGAGCCCCGAGGCGCCCGCCATCGAGGGCGGCGGGCTCGAGGTGCCCGAGGACGACACCACGGCGCTCACCTACTCGGCGCCCGACGAGGACGGCGAGGCGTCGGTGCTCGACGCCAAGGGCAAGGAGCTCGGCGCCGCGACCGCGAAGGCGCGCACGAAGAGCGGCAACCCCGCGGTCGCCGCGGCCGCGCAGCCCGGCGGCGGCAACCGCCAGCAGCGCCGCGCCGCCGACAAGCAGGCGAAGGCGGCCCCGAAGAAGGTGGGCGCGTTCGGCCAGGTGGAGGACGACGAGCAGCGCTGATCGAGGGCGGGCGCCTCGCCGCTAGTCGTCGAGGCGCTGCAGGCCGTTCCAGGCGGTGACGCCGAGCGGCGGGCCGAAGGCGCCCGAGTCGCCCGCGTTCGAGTAGACCGCGGTGATGTGCCCCGCGCCGGTCGCCGCGTCGAGGTTCGAGACGAACGCGGCGCCCGAGGCGCCGTCGCCCATGCCGCACTCGGTGCCGTAGTTGGGGTCGCCGCCGCGGCCGTAGTCGAGGCGCGCGTCGGCGCAGTAGCGCAGCACCTCGGCGTCGAACGGCGCGTTGCCCGGGTACCCGGCCAGCAGCACGCCGTTCGTCTCCGCGGTGAAGCTCACGCCCTGCCCGCCCACGGCATCCTCGAGCGTCTGGCTGTCGCGCGGCGCGAAGCGGATGAAGCCGAAGTCGAAGCCCATCCAGCCGTTGTCGTCGGCGCCGTCGAGCCAGCGCTCGTTCGACTCGAGGTACTGCTGGGGCACCCACCACGACTCGGCGACCCAGGTGCCGAACGGCGCCTCGCCCCGCTCGTAGCCGGGCGAGAAGGCGATGCGGTCGTACCAGTCGCGCGTCTCGTCGTCGAAGATGCAGTGGGCTGCCGTCAGCACCACGAGGCCCGAGTCGCTGTTGATGACCGTGCCGCTGCAGCTGAACGTCGCCGCGGCGCTCGCGAGGTCGAGCCGGCCGGAGGTGGTCAGCAGCAGGTTGTCGCTGCCGCGGTGGTCGACGCCGGGCAGCAGCTCGTCGCCCGCATCGCTCTCCGGCACGGCGATGCCGCGCGCGACCACGGGTGCGCCATCGGTGGGCGGCAGCACGCGGTCGACGGCCGCGTCCGGCAGCAGCCCGGTGCCCGTGCGACCGTCGAAGCCGGCGTACATCGCGCCGGTGTCGGCGGCCGTCTCGTCGCCCTCGGTGATCGGCTGGTCGGGCTCGACGGCGCCCGCGCCGCCCGGCCGCGGGTCGCTCGTCGGCGCGGGCGGCGGCATCGGCGTGACGGGCGGCAGCGTGATGCGGCCCGGCAGCGGCGGCGGCAGCAGGATGCAGCCGCCGACGCTCAGCGCTGCAGCCGCGACGGCGACGACGGCCCAGGCTCGGGCGAGGCGCATCGCACCACGGTAGGCGGATGCGTCGGGTGACGGCTGAGAGCGCACCCCGCGTCTGCGCTCAGGCGGGCGGGTCGACCGCGACGAGCAGGATCGCCGTCCAGTGGCAGGCGAAGGCGATGAGCGTGCAGGCGTGGAAGATCTCGTGGAACCCGAAGCGGCCGGGGAAGGGGTTGGGCTTCTTCAGGCCGTAGGCGACCGCGCCGACGGTGTAGGCGAGGCCGCCGGCGATGACGAGCGCCGCGGTGACCGCGTTCGCCGCCCAGATCTGGCCGAGGAACGCCACCGCGGCCCAGCCGAGCGCCAGGTAGATGGGCACGTACAGCCAGCGCGGCGCGTGCAGCCAGAAGATGCGGAAGGCGATGCCGAGCAGCGCGCCGCCCCAGATGACGGTCAGCAGGATCCAGTCGGTCGGGGAGGGCAGGGTCAGCAGCGCGATCGGCGTGTAGGAGCCGGCGATCAGCAGGAAGATGTTGGCGTGGTCGAGCCGCTTGAGCACCACGCGGGTGCGCTCCTGCCAGTGGAAGCGGTGGTAGACGGCCGAGACGCCGAACATCAGCACGCACGAGGCGGCGTACACCGCCGTCGACACCGTGGCGACCGCGCCGTCGGCGACCGTCACGAGCACGATGCCGAGGATCAGGGCGAGCGGCGCCGTGACGGCGTGGATCCAGCCGCGCCAGCTGGGCTTCTGCTCGACCTCGGCCTCCGCGATCTCGTCGCCGGCCGCCTCGATGAGCGGCAGGTGCGGCACGGCGTCGTCGTCGGCCGGATGCGCTGCGTCGGCGGCGGAGGAGGGCTCGGGCTGGGCGGGCATGGGTACAGCGTACGGCGTACGCAGTGCCGTGCCCAGCATGCGCTCCGCTCGACTGGCGATAGATTCGTCGGGTGCGACTGCGCAGCGCCCCGGGTTCCAGGCTCGTCTACCGCTACTACGAGCGGCGGCTGAAGCGCGACCTCGAGGCGGGCGCCACGCCCCGCCACATCGCCATGATCATCGACGGCAACCGCCGCTGGGCGCGCGAGCAGAAGCTCGCCAGCGTCGGGCACGGCCACCGCGCCGGCGCGGCGAAGCTGCACGAGTTCGTCGACTGGAACGCCGAGATCGGCGTCGAGGTCGTCACCCTCTACCTGCTCTCGCGCGACAACCTCACGGGCCGCAGCGGCGACGAGCTCCACGAGCTGTGCGAGATCATCGCCGACCTCACCGACGACCTCTCCCGGAAGCCGGGCCGACGCATCCGCCATGTCGGTGACACGCGGGGCCTGCCCGAGCCGCTGATCGCGACGCTCGAGGGCGCGGTCGCCCGCACCGCCGACCAGCAGGGCATCGTGGTCAACCTGGCCGTCGGCTACGGCGGCCGGCACGAGGTGGTCGAGGCCGTCAAGCGGATCCTCGTCGAGGCCGACGGCGAGTCGCCCGCCGCGATCGCCGAGCGCCTCACGCCCGACCTGCTCGCCGACCACCTGTCGACCGCCGGCCAGCCCGATCCCGACCTGGTGATCCGCACCTCCGGCGAGCAGCGGCTCAGCGACTTCATGCTGTGGCAGAGCGCGCACAGCGAGTTCTACTTCGTCGAGGCGCTCGGCCCCGACCTGCGCGAGGTCGACTTCCTCCGCGCGGTGCGCGCCTACGGGCAGCGCGAGCGCCGCTTCGGGCGCTGACAACCTTCAAGGTCTCCTCCAGGTGAACACTGGATGCACTCGGTGTGTCTTCCGGTGCCGGCCATAGGGCTCGCGGCTACATTCGGCCTTGTCGGGCAGTTCCGCCCGGCGAGCGAGCGGCCATCGCGCCAGCGAGCGACACGAGGAGGCGACGGCCGCGTGATCCGACTTCGGTCGGAGAGGAGCGTCACGTGCCTGAACTCGCCACCACCCCCGTCAGCGGATCCGCCGAGGCCACCGGCCTCGAGACCCGCCAGCGCACGTACGTGCTCGACACGAGCGTGCTGCTGTCCGACCCGGGGGCGATCCACCGCTTCGCCGAGCACTCGGTCGTGATCCCCGTGATCGTGATCGCCGAGCTCGAGAAGAAGCGGCACGATCCCGAGATCGGCTACTTCGCGCGGAAGGCGCTGCGCAACCTCGACGACCTGCGCGTCGCCCACCAGCGGCTCGACTTCCCCGTGCCCACCGAGGGCGGCGGCTCGCTGCGCGTCGAGCTGAACCACACGAACCAGCAGGTGCTGCCGAGCGGCCTGCAGCTGGGCGACAACGACTCGCGCATCCTGGCGGTCGCCTCGAACCTCGCCGGCGACGGACTCGACGTCTGCGTCGTCTCGAAGGACATGCCGATGCGCGTCAAGGCCGCGTCGATCGGGCTCTCGGCCGAGGAGTACCTGGCCGAGCAGGCGGTCGACTCGGGCTGGACCGGCACCGAGACGCTGGCGCTGTCGGGCGAGCAGATCAACCGGCTCTACGAGGACGAGCGGCTGTCGACCGCGCTGGTCGAGCGGATGCCGCTCAACACCTGCCTGGTGATCTCGTCGGAGCGCGGCTCGGCGCTCGGCCGCGTGACGCGCAAGGGCGAGATCTCGCTGGTGCGCGGCGACCGCGACGTGTTCGGCGTGCACGGCCGCTCGGCCGAGCAGCGGCTCGCGATCGACCTGCTGCTCGACAACGAGGTCGGGATCGTCTCGCTCGGCGGCTCGGCCGGCACCGGCAAGTCGGCGCTCGCGCTGGCCGCGGGGCTCGAGGCCGTGCTCGAGCGTCGCCTGCACAAGAAGGTCATCGTCTTCCGCCCGCTCTACGCGGTCGGCGGCCAGGAGCTCGGCTACCTGCCCGGCGACAAGGACGAGAAGATGAACCCCTGGGGGCAGGCGATCTACGACACGCTCGGCGCGCTGGTGAGCGAGAACGTGCTCGACGAGGTGGCGGCGCGGGGCATGCTCGAGGTGCTGCCGCTCACGCACATCCGGGGCCGCTCGCTGCACGACGCGTTCGTGATCGTCGACGAGGCGCAGTCGCTCGAGCGCAACGTGCTGCTGACGGTGCTCAGCCGCATCGGACAGAACTCGCGGGTGGTGCTCACGCACGACGTCGCGCAGCGCGACAACCTGCGCGTGGGTCGGCACGACGGCGTCGCGAGCGTCATCGAGACGCTGAAGGGCAACGACCTCTTCGGCCACATCACGCTGATGCGCTCGGAGCGCTCGCGCATCGCGGCGCTGGTGACGAGCCTGCTGGAGGGCTGAGCCGGGCGGCACACTCCGCGCGGACCCGTTCCCGCCCTCGGCCTGGGCCCAGGACGAGCCGGCTGGACGGGTCCGTCCGCGTGGGCGGCCGGCACTACGGTGAGCGCATGCGCTCGATCACCGCTGCCTCGATCACCGCTGCAGAGGCGAGGCGGATGCGGCTGGTCGCGCACGCGTTCGGCGCACCCGGGCGCACCCCCGCGCAGGCGGTCGCGCGCATGGTCGCCGTGCAGGGGCAGGATCTGCCGGCCGTGCTGCGGGCCATCGCGATCCGCTCGGCGCCCGGCACGACGCTCGACGACGTGCGGGCGGCGTTCGACCGCGGCGAGCTCGTGCGCTCTTGGGCGATGCGCGGCACGCTCTTCGTGGCGACGCCCGCCGACCTGGCCGTGCTGCACGCCGCGACCGCCGGGCGGATGCGGCCGCAGGAGTGGCGCATGTGCGCGGTGCGCGGCATCGACGAGGCCCTCGCCGACCGTGCCGCCGAGGTGCTCGTGGGGCTGCTCGACGCCGGGCCGACCGCGCGGCCGGCGGTGCTCGACGCGTGGCAGGCCGCCGGCATCGACACCGGCGGGGGCCGCGGCTACCACCTGCTGGCGCTGCTCGCCTACGACGGGCTCGTGCGCTTCGGGCCGTTCGACGGCGCCGCGCAGCTGCTCGTCGGCGGCGCGGCGCCGGCCGTGCCCGATCCGCAGGCGGCGCTCGACGAGGCGCTGCTGCGCTTCGCGCTCGCGCGCGCCCCGGTGCGGCCCGACGACGCCGCCTGGTGGCTGGGGCTGCCGAAGCGCGCGATCCGCGCCTCGCTGGAGCGCGCGACCGGGAGCGACGGCAGCGGCGCGCTGGAGCGGGTGCTGGTCGGCGACGAGCCGATGCTGGTGGCGGCGGGCAGCGAGCCCGGCAGGCGCGCGGGCGTCACGCTGGTTCCCGGCTTCGACGAGTGGCTGCTGGGCTACCAGGATCGCTCGCTCGTCGCGAGCCCGGCGGCGCTGGCCGCGATCGTGCCCGGCGGCAACGGCGTCTTCCGGCCCGCGGTGCTCGTCGACGGTCGCGTCGTGGGCAGCTGGCGCTGGCCCGCCGGCGCCGGCCGCGACGGCCAGCCGCTGCTCGAGCTGGTCGAGCCGGTCGCGGCGGGCACCGCGGCCGCCATCGAGCGGGCGCTGCGGCGCTGGCCGCACCGCTGACGCGGCGGGGCGCTCGCGGCCTCAGCCCTCGAGCGCTCCGCGCCAGATGCTCGCGCCGCTGTGGGTCGGATCGCCGTCGTAGGGCTCGATCGACACGTCGACGATGGGGTAGGCGGCGAGGTCGAGGTCGGCCGGCAGCGCGAGCCGCGTCTGGGCGCGATCCATCACGCCCAGGCTCACCATCTGCTGCGCCTGCGCATCCAGCAGCCAGACGTCGAGGTACCCGTCGACCTGCGGCAGCGCATCCGCGTCGACGATCAGCAGCCGCTGGCCGTCCTGCTCGACGACCTCGGCGCGGGCGCTCGTGACGGTGGGCGCGAGCGGGCCGAGCGGGTCAAGCACGGCCTGCGCGACGTTCGCCGACGGGGCCGGGCCGTTCAGCTGCGCGACGACGAGCACCGCTGCGGTCGCCGCGACGGCGGCCGAGGCGGCGCACGCGGCGATGAGCGCGCCGGCGCTGAAGCGGCGGCGACGGCGGCGTGCGACGTCGATCGACGTCACGGGCGCATCGGCCGGCCGAGGCTCGCCGGCAGCGGCGTCGCCCGCCGCCGCACCCACTCCCGCGTCCACGGCCGCGGCGGCGCCAGCGAGGCCGGGCTCCGCGGCGATCTCGGCGGCGATCCGCTCCCACACGCCGGCGGGCGTCGGCAGGGGAGCGACGTCGACGTGCCGGTAGTGCGCGGCCGCCGCGCGCAGCGACGCGACCTCGTCGTGGCAGGCGAGGCACGCCTTCAGGTGGGCGGCCTCGTCGGGCGCGGGCTGCTCGCCGAGGGCGAGCGCGGCCAGCGCGTCATCAGGCAGATGCTGCATGCGTCTCCTCCCATCGGTCTCGCAGTCGGCGCAGCGCGCGCGACAGGTGGCTCTTCACGGTGCCGACCGGCATCGACAGCGTCTCAGCGATCCAGGCGGTCGACCGGTCCTCGATGACGGCGAGCCGCACGATGGTGCGCTGGGGCTCGCCGATGTGCTCGAGCTCCTGCTGCACCGTCATGGCATCCTCCACCGCATCCATCACCGGATCCCCCTCACCGCGCTCGAGCGCCCCGGCGAGCGTCTCCGGATCGACGGCGAGCTCGCTCGCCGAGCGCAGCCTCCAGTGGTCGGCGATGCGGCGCCGGGCGATCGTGACGATCCAGGCGCCCAGCGGCGCGACCGCCGGGTCGTAGGCGTCGCGCGAGCGCCACACCGACACGAAGGTCTGCTGCACGACGTCCTCCGCGTCGTGCGCCGGCATCGCCCGGCAGGCCAGCGCATAGACGAGCCCGCCCCAGCGCTCGTAGACGAGTCGCAGCATCTCGGGCGAAGGGTCGGCGGCGAAGGCGCGCGAGAGCCGGTCGACCTCGCCAGCATCCTCGCCCGACACGGCCGAAACGTACCACTCGCGCTGCTGGGTCACGGCGCATCGGGCACGGCCGTCACGACGATGTTGTCCTCATAGGCGCCGGCGGCGGCATCCCACTCCCCGCCGCACGTGATGAGCCGGAGCACGTGCTCGCCGTCGCGCGCGAAGATCGCGTCGAGCGGCAGCTCGTCCTTCGAGAACTGCTCGACCGCGGTGATCCGGAAGCCCAGCAGCCGCCCGGAGGCGGTCTCGATCTCGACGACCTCGCCGGCCTCGGCGCTCAGCAGCTCGGCCATCGGCGCGCGGCCGCGGTCGCTGTCGACATGCGCTGCCAGCACCGACGATCCCTCCTCGGCCCCGGGCTCCGGCCCGAAGCGGTACCAGCCGACCTCGCGCACCAGCTCGGGCACATCCATCTGCCCGTCGTCGCGCACGCCCACGGGCACGACGTCGAGGCCGATGCCGACCGAGGGCACCCGCACCCGCGTGGGGGCATCGATGGCTGCCGAGGCGGTGACGGATGCGTCCTGGCGGCCGACGCTCGTGGGCACCGGCACCGCCGTGCTCACCGGAGCAGTCGCGCCCTCTGCGGTCGCGGCCGGCGCCGTCGGCTCGGCGCTCCACGACGGCTGCACGACGCTGCCGCTGGTCGGCGCCTCGGCCCGCAGCGACTGCGGGATCAGCTGCCAGACGCCGATCGCGGCTGCGCCGAGCGCTGCGGCGGCGGCGAGCAGTGCGACGGTGCGCCGCCGGGCCGCGCGCCGAGCGGGGGGGGGG
>NZ_CP132360.1:1596242-1721176 GCF_030758955.1 Agrococcus beijingensis
CCGCGCAGCGCGCGTCGGGAGCCCGTCGGTGGTGCGCATGGTCAGCCGCGAGCCTTCGCGATGCGCTGCTGGCGCACCGCGACGATGCCGAGGCCCAGCGCTGCCGCGAAGGCGAGCAGCGCGGTCAGCGCCGACTGGTCGGTCGCGCCGCCGAGACCGGAGGGCACGCCGCTGGGGGCGCTGTGCGCTTCGACGGTCTGCACGGCCAGCGCGAGGTTGCCGTCAGCGGCGCTGCCCCATGCGGTCACGATGGTGTTGGCTCCCTCGGTGAGCGGCAGGTCAGCCGGGCCGATCGCGACGTCCGAGGTGCCCGTGAGCACCACATCCGCAGAGACCGTGCCTGCCGCGGTGACGAGCGTGGCCTCCTCGGGGTTGGTGAGCCCCTCGACCACGACGCCCTCGTCGGCGCGCACGTCGACGGTCGGTGCGGCTGCCAGGTGCCGCACGGTCAGGCGGGCCTCGCCGGCGGCGACCGGCTCGGTGCTGTTGGCGAAGGCGCCCAGCGCCGGCTCGCCCGCCTCGGTCAGGTGCGCGACGAGCGTCAGGTCGGCACCGCCGGGCACGGCCAGGCCCATCGCCTCGATGGCGGGCTCGGCGGTGTCGGGGGTGCCGCCGTCGGCGAACACCTGGATGTCGTAGCTGCCCTCGGCGAGCATCATCGGGTCGGTGAGGGTGCCCGGCGTGAAGTTCGGGATGGCCTCCTCGCCGTTGATGAACACGTCGACGGTGAGTCCGGGCACGGCGTGCAGCACCGACACGGTGGACTCGTGGTCGGCGGCGAAGGCGGGTGCGCCGCCGAGCGTCGCCAGGGCGAGAGCGGCGCCGGCGCCGATCGCGAGCTTGCGCTTCATGGGGGTCTCCTCGTTCGTGCGACGCGGGTGGAGCGTCGTCTGCCCCCATATCGGCGCGGCGGGCCCGATCGGTTGCGGCGATCCCGCAACGCTGCACCCCGGGCGTGTCGCGTCGTGGAATGGTGCGGCGTCGATGCTTGACGGCCGGGGCGCCACGATGGATGCTCTCGCCATGCTCCGTCGCATGCCGATCGCCTGGCTCGCGACCGTCCTGGCGATCCTGCTCGCCCTCGCGGCGGTCGTCGTGCCGATGCTGCGCGCCGCCGCGCTCGACGCCGCCGAGGGCGGCGTGCGGTGGGCGGATGCGGTGGGCGACGCGGTCAGGAGCCCCGGCATCGCGATCGTCGCGGGGCTCTGCGCCGCCATCGCCCTGCTGACCGTGGTCGTCTCGCACCAGCAGCTGCGGCGCGACGCGCTGGAGTCGGGCGGCGCCGAGATCCTCGCCGCGTGGGCACCGGTCGAGCGCGTCGCAGCGCTGGCCGTCATCGGCATCATGGGCGACGTCGTCGCGGCCGTCGTCGGCATCGGCATGCAGCCACTGTGGCTGACCTGGCCGGTGCCCGGCGAGTCGCCGCTCGTCGTGGTGCCGACGGTGCTCGTGCTGCTCGTCGGGCCGGTGCTGGGCGTCGTCGCGCTCGTGCTGCAGCGCCGCACGAACCGCGCTCTGGGCACGGCAGCCGTCGACCGCGAGCTCGAGCGCCGCACCCGGCACTCGGTCGTCGGGCGGCGGCACCACGAGCCGAGCGCCTGAGCGCGGCGCCGGGCGCGGAGCCTGCAGCCGCCGAGCGGGCGGGCGGGCGGCAGCCGCCGAGCAGGGCGCCTGTGGAGAGCGCCCGCGACGCCCGACGCGCCGCGGCTACGGTGGCCGCGTGATGACGACAGCGGCGGCGCCCAGCCGCGTGCGGGCGCCGCTGCGGCTGCGGCCGGTCGACCTGGCCGGGCTGCCGCTCGCGGTCGTCACCCTGTGGGCGACCGTCGTGGCGGGCGCCGACGCCGTGGCCGCCGTGCCGCTCGCCGCCGCCGCGGCTTCCGCGCCCGCGCTCACCCGCATCGACCTGGGGGAGCGACGGCTGCCCAACGCGATCACGCTGCCGCTGCTCGCGGTGGGCGCCGTCGCCGCATCCGTGCGCCTCGCCAGCGGCGACCTCGCGCCGCTGCTGGCGCTCGGCTGCGGCGCGCTCCTGCTGCTCATGGCCGTGGTCGGCGGGATGGGCATGGGCGACGTGAAGCTGGGCACCGCGCTCGCGCTCGCGACCGCGACGCTCGGGTGGGCGGCACCGCTGGCGGGACTGGCCGCATCCGTCATCGTCGGCGGGCTGGCCGGCGTCGTCGCGCTCGCGCTCGGCCGCCGCACGCTGGCGTTCGGGCCCTGGCTGCTCGCGGGCAATGCGCTCGCCGCGGCGGGAGCGCTCGTCGTCGTTCTGTGACGGAACGTGACGCGCGCATTCGCGCCAGGCGCGATCAGATATCTACGCTGGTGGTACCCCCGCACTTCTGAAGGAGCCACCATGTCCCGCAGCCCCATCCGCCCGGCCGCCCTGATCGGCGCGCTCGGCCTCTCGATCGCCCTCGTCGGCTGCAGCGCCGGCGCCGGCGCCGCTGACGCAGCCGCCGACACCCTCGGCACCGCCGAGAACCCGGTGCAGCTCGGCGTCGTCGGTGCGGCCGAGCCGTACTGGACCACCTACGAGGAGGCCGTCGAGGCCGAGGGCATCGAGATCGACATCGTCGACTTCACCGACTACAACCAGCCCAACCCCGCGACCAGCGAGGGCGAGCTCGACATCAACCAGTTCCAGCACATCATCTACCTGGCGAACTACAACGAGCAGTCGGGCGACGACCTGCAGCCCATCGGCTCGACCGCGATCTACCCGATCGGCCTCTACTCCGACAAGTACGCCTCGCCCGACGAGATCCCGGACGGCGCCGAGGTCATCGTGCCGAACGACGACACGAACCAGGCCCGCGGCCTGCTCGTGCTGCAGTCGGCCGGCCTGATCTCGCTCGTCGACGGCGGCAGCCCCTACTCGACCGTCGACGACGTCATCGCCGAGGAGTCGCGCGTCACCGTGAGCGCCGTCGACGCCGCGCTCACCGCCACGTCGCTGCCCGACGTCGCCGCGGCGATCGTCAACAACGACTTCATCACCGACGCGGGCCTCTCGCCCGAGGAGGCCATCGCGCAGGACGACCCCAACGACCCCGCAGCGGCGCCGTACATCAACATCTTCGCCACCACGGCCGAGAACGTCGACGACGAGGTGCTGAACCGCCTGGTCGAGATCTACCAGACCGACGAGGCCGTGCAGGCGGGCGCCCTCGAGGCCTCCGGCGGCAGCGGCCTGTTCACCGTGACGCCCAAGGCCGACCTGCAGGCGGCGCTCGCCGACGTGCAGTCGGAGCTCGCGGGCCGATAAGCACGGTCGCCCGATCGCAGGGTGTCGGGCTGCTGCACGGGTGCCGAGGCACCTCAGCAGCAGCCCGGCACGCTTCGCACGCAAGCCACGAGGAGACCGCATGACCCAGCACATCGTGATCGACCGCGTGTCGAAGCGGTTCCCGCCCGCGAAGCGCGGCGGTGACGAGATCGTCGCCGTCGACGACGTCTCGCTGTCGATCGAGCAGGGCGAGGTCTTCGGCATCATCGGCTACTCGGGCGCCGGCAAGTCGACGCTCGTGCGCCTCATCAACCAGCTCGAGCCCGTCACCGAGGGCCGCATCACGGTCGGCGACGTGACGATCAGCGAGCTGCGCGGCAAGCGGCTGCGCGAGCAGCAGACGCGCATCGGCATGATCTTCCAGCGCTTCAACCTGCTCACCTCGCGCACCGTCGCCGGCAACGTCGCCTACCCGCTCGAGGTCATCGGCGTCGAGCGGGCCGAGCGCCGGCGCCGCGTCGACGAGCTGCTCGAGTTCGTCGGCCTCGCCGGCCGCGCCGACGCCTACCCCGAGCAGCTCTCCGGTGGCCAGCAGCAGCGCGTCGGCATCGCCCGCGCCCTCGCCGCGAACCCGCAGATCCTGCTCGCCGACGAAGCCACATCCGCCCTCGACCCCGAGACGACCGCCGAGGTGCTCGACCTGCTGGCGCGCGTCAACCGCGAGCTGGGCGTCACCATCGTGGTGATCACGCACGAGATGGAGGTGATCACCCGCATCGCCGACCGCGTCGCCGTGATGGAGGCGGGCCGTGTCGTGGAGTCCGGCTCGACCTACGACGTGTTCACGAACCCGCAGACGTCGGTCGCCAAGCGCTTCGTGCAGACGGTCGTGCGCGCGCTGCCCGAGGGGGATGAGCTGGTGCGGCTGCGCGAGCAGCACGCGGGCCGCTTCTTCACGATCTCGTTCACCGACGAGGGCGCCTCCGAGGCGCGCGTGTTCTCGGCGCTGGCGAGGGCCGGCGTCGACTTCAACCTGGTGCACGGCGGGGTCGACGACATCCAGGGCCGCGTCTACGGGCTGCTGACGATCGCCGTGCGCGGCGACGCGGCGGCCGTGCAGCGCGCGCTCGACGGCATCGGCGAGGGCGTCACCGTGGAGGAGCAGCGATGAGCGACATCGTGGGCATCCTGCCCGACCTGTTCGAGCAGACCGGCATCATGCTGTGGATGGTCGCGGTCTCGCTGGCCTTCGGCGGCGTGGGCGGCCTCATCATCGGCACCGGCCTCTACGTCACGCGGCGCGGCGGCATCCTGCAGCAGAGCGCCGTGTGGTGGATCCTCAACGTGCTCGTGAACACGTTCCGGCCCATCCCGTTCATCATCCTGCTCGCGGCGCTGCAGCCGATCGGCCGGCTCGTGGTCGGCAAGGGCATCGGCACCGAGTACGCGATCTTCGCCATCGCGATCGCGGCGACCTTCGGCATCGCCCGCATCGTCGAGCAGAACCTCGTCGCGCTGCCGGCCGGGGTGATCGAGGCCGCACGCGCGACAGGGGCGAGCCCCTGGCGCATCATCCGCACCGTGATCCTGCCCGAGACGCTCGGGCCGCTCGTGCTCGGCTTCACCTTCGCGGTCATCTCGATCGTCGACATGTCGGCCGTCGCCGGCCTCGTCGGCGGCGAGGGGCTCGGCAACTGGGCCGTCACCTACGGCTACCGGCAGTTCGACGAGGTCGTCACCTGGTCGGCGCTCATCGTCGTGGTGATCGTGGTGCAGCTGATCCAGGCGCTCGGCAACTGGCTGGCGCGCCGCATCATGCGCCGCTGACGCGCCCCTCCTGCCTGCTGCGCCCCGCGCATCCATCACCCTCATGACGGATGCGCGGGGCGCGGTCGCGCGCGCACACGGCCGACGTCGTGCGGGCACCTGGCCGTTGTCTGATCTGTTCCTCTGTACGGGCTAGGATCGTGCTTTGGGTTACCCCCAAACGCCGTTACACCCAGATAGGACCCACGATGGCCGACGTCGCCACATCGAAGCCCGACCTGCCACCCGCAGCCGTCGAGGAGACCGCCACCAAGCAGTGGACCCCGCTCAAGATCGCCGTCTGGGTGGCCGTCGCGCTGCTCGGCGGCGTCTCCTGGACGATGCTCGCCATCGTGCGCGGCGAGACCGTCAACGCGATCTGGTTCGTGTTCGCCGCCGTCGCGACCTACCTCATCTTCTACCGCTTCTACTCGAAGTACATCGAGCGCAAGCTCGTCCGCCCCGACGACACCCGCGCCACCCCCGCCGAGTACAAGGCCAACGGCCGCGACTTCGTCGCCACCGACCGCCGCGTGCTGTTCGGCCACCACTTCGCCGCCATCGCCGGCGCCGGCCCGCTCGTCGGGCCCGTGCTCGCCGCGCAGATGGGCTACCTGCCCGGCACCATCTGGATCATCGTCGGCGTCGTGCTCGCCGGCGCGGTGCAGGACTACCTGGTGATGTTCTTCTCGATGCGCCGCGGAGGTCGCTCGCTCGGCCAGATGGCCAAGGACGAGTTCGGCCGCTTCGGCGGCGCCGCCGCGATCATCGCGACGCTGCTCATCATGGTGATCATCACCGCGATCCTGGCGCTCGTGGTCGTGAACGCGCTGGGCGAGAGCCCGTGGGGCGTCTTCTCGGTCGCCATGACCATCCCGATCGCGCTGTTCATGGGCGTGTACCTGCGCTGGATCCGCCCGGGCAAGGTGCTCGAGATCTCGATCATCGGCTTCGTGCTGCTGATGGCCGCGATCATCGGCGGCGGCATGGTCGCCGAGACGGCCTGGGGCCAGGAGCTCTTCACGCTCGACCGCGTCACGATCGCCTGGGGCATCGTCATCTACGGCTTCATCGCCGCGGTGCTGCCCGTCTGGATCCTGCTGACGCCGCGCGACTACCTGTCGACCTTCATGAAGATCGGCGTCATCGTCGGCCTCGCGCTCGCGATCATCTTCGTGCGCCCCGAGATCTCGGTGCCCGCCTTCACCGAGTTCGCCGCCGGCGACAGCGGCCCCGTCTGGCCCGGCTCGCTCTTCCCGTTCCTCTTCGTGACCATCGCCTGCGGCGCCCTCTCCGGCTTCCACGCGCTGATCGCCTCGGGCACCACGCCGAAGATGGTCGAGAAGGAGAAGCAGGTGCGCCTGCTCGGCTACGGCGGCATGCTCATGGAGTCGTTCGTCGCGGTCATGGCGCTCGTCGCCGCGATCTCGATCGACCAGGGCATCTACTACGCCATGAACTCCTCTGCGGCGAACACGCAGGGCACCATCGAGGGCGCGGCCGCGTTCGTGCAGTCGCTCGGCCTCACCGGCGTCAGCGTCACGCCCGAGCAGCTCGCGCAGACCGCCGCGGCGGTCGGCGAGGAGTCGGTCGTCTCGCGCACCGGCGGTGCGCCCACGCTCGCGGTCGGCCTCGCGCAGATCATGCAGAGCTGGATCGGCGGCCCGGGCATGATGGCGTTCTGGTACCACTTCGCGATCATGTTCGAGGCGCTCTTCATCCTCACCGCGGTCGACGCCGGCACCCGTGTCGCGCGCTTCATGCTGCAGGACTCGCTGGGCAACATCTTCCCGAAGTTCAAGGACACCTCTTGGACGCTCGGCGCCTGGATCTGCACGGCGATCATGGTCGCCGCGTGGGGCGCGGTGCTGATCATGGGCGTCACCGACCCGCTGGGCGGCATCAACACCCTGTTCCCGCTGTTCGGCATCGCCAACCAGCTGCTCGCCGCGATCGCGCTGGCGATCGTGCTGGCGATCGTGGCCAAGCGCCGCACGTTCAAGCAGCTGTGGATCGTCGCGCTGCCGCTGGCGTTCATCGCCGTGGTGACCGTGACCGCATCCGCCTTCAAGGTGTTCTCGCCGGTGCCGGCGGTCGGCTACTGGGCCAACCACTTCCGCTTCCGCGACGCGCTCGCGGCCGGCGAGACCTCGGTGGGCACGACCGAGGGCGTCGCCGCGCTCGAGGCCGTGGTGCGCAACACCTTCATCCAGGGCTCGCTGTCGGTCATCTTCGTGGTGCTGACGCTCATCGTGATCGCCTTCTCGGTCGCGAACGTCATCAAGGCGTTCCGCATCGACCACGTCGTCGACCAGGAGGACGAGCGCCACGAGTCGAAGATGTTCGCGCCCGCCGGCTTCATCGCCACCGCTGAGGAGCGCGAGCTCGAGAAGCAGTGGGATGCGGTGCCGGACGAGCACAAGCACGTCTCGACGGGCCACTGACCATGACCGCTCCGCGTGCGCACCAGGAGGGCCCCGCTTCGGCGGGCGCCCTGTTGTGGCGGGCCTGGGACGGGCTCGTCTGGTGGGCGAAGGGCGTCACCGGCGAGTCGAAGTACCAGGCCTACCTCGACCACGAGGGCCGCGTGCACCCCGATCGCCCGGTCATGACCGAGCGGGAGTTCTGGCGCGACGAGTACCGGCGGCAGGACGCGAACCCCGAGGGTCGCTGCTGCTGACCTGCTGCTGACCGCAGCCTTCCCGCGCTCGGCGCGACGCACAACGCAAGCCCGCGAGCCCGAAGTCGCGGCCGATCGGAGCACCGCTCTCGATCTGCCGCGGCCCTGGGGCTGCGGGCTTGCGTTGTGCGCGGGCGCTGCTGGCTTGCGTTGTGCGCGGGCGCTGCTGGCTTGCGTTGTGTCTGGGACGGCTCAGGTCTGCGGCGGCTCGGTCAGCTCGGCCGCGTAGGCGAGCACCGAGCGCCGGTAGAGCGGGAGCGTCGGCGCGAGCGCCTCGAGGGCGATCCGCAGCGCGTCGTCGGCGCGTCCGGCGCTGTGCAGCGCGAGCGCGAGGAACGCTTCGCGCGCGGCACCCGTCGACGGATGCTCCGGAGCCGCCGCGAGCATCGCGATCGCCTCGTCGATGCGGCCCAGGTTGCGCAGCGTCGACGCGTGCTGGATCGCCAGCTGCGCCGCGCGCACGGGGTCGTCGTCTGCCAGGCCGGCGTCCATGGCCGACCGGTACAGCGCATCCGCCTCGTGCTCGCTGCCGGCGGCGTCGTGCGCTCCAGCCAGCTCGAACAGCCCCACCGAGCGGTGCGGCGCGGCGACGGCGAGCCGCCGCATCGGCTCGATGCGCGCTGCGTCGTCGAGCGACTCGTCGTCCCAGAGCGCGGCGACGTCGGCCTCCCAGCTCATGCGAGCACCTCCTGCTCGAGCGGCCGCCCCGCACCCTCGGCAGGCGGCTCGACCTCGAGCCCCGTGTGGTGCGCGGCGAACGCCAGCTGGTCGGCGAACTCGAGCGCCGCGGCGTCCTTCGGCTTGCCCATGCCGTGCCCGGCGCGCGTGTCGATCGAGAGCAGCACCGGCGCATCCGCCCCCGTGGCCTGCTGCGCCCGCTGCAGCTCGGCGGCGAACTTGAACGAGTGCGCGGGCACGACCCGATCGTCGTGATCGCCCGTGGTGATGAGCGTCGGCGGGTAGGCGACGCCCTCGCGCACGTTGTGCAGCGGCGAGTAGGCGCGCAGGGAGGCGTGCGCCTCGGCCTCGTCGGGGTCGCCGTAGTCGCTCGCCCACGCCCAGCCGATCGTGAAGCGGTGGTAGCGCAGCATGTCGAGCACGCCCACGCCCGGCAGCACCGCAGCCCACAGCTCGGGCCGCTGCGTGAGCGCGGCGCCGGCGAGCAGCCCGCCGTTCGAGCGGCCGTGCAGCGCCAGCTGCTCGCGCGTCGTCACGCCGGTCGCGATGAGGTGCTCGGCGATCGCGAACAGGTCGTCGAAGACCTGCTGCTTGCGCTCCTTCGTGCCGCCCTTGTGCCAATCGGAGCCGAACTCGCCGCCACCGCGCAGGTTCGGCACCACGAGCACGCCGCCCGCCTCGACCCACGCCGCGAGCACCGCCCGGAAGCCCGGGTTCATCGGGATGTTGAAGCCGCCGTAGCCCCAGACGAGGGTCGGGCGAGGGCCGTCGGCCGCCGCGCCCGCCGGGCGCACGACGAAGGCGGGCACCGTCTCGCCGTCGGTCGAGGCCGTGCGGATGCGGTCGGTCACCGCTGCCGCCGCAGCCGGCCCCGGCGCGGGGAGCGTGCGGTGCGCGACGAGGCGGGCGCCCTCCACCTCGACCACGTGGCGCGTGCCGCGGTCGACGAAGCTGGTCGTCTCGACGAGCACCGTCCCGGAGGTGTCGCTCGTGTCGGAGCCGGCGATCGAGACGCCGTCGCCGAGCGGCACCGCGTCGCCCAGCTCGCCCTCGAAGGTCGCCAGCTGCATGCGGTGGCTCGCGTCGTGCGAGTACTCGAGCACGAGCCCTGCGTCGGTGAGCGAGGCGTCGAGCAGTACGTCCTCGTCGTGCTCGGGCACGACGGTGCGGCGCTCGAGCGTCGCGAGGTCGAAGGCGTCGAGCCGGTAGCGGGGCGAGCCGTCATCGGTGACGGCGTAGAGGTGCCCGTCGCGGATGCCCACCGCGTTCCACTCGTGCTCGTGCCCCGTGACCAGCTGCCGCAGCGCATCCGCAGTCCCGTCCTGGCGCCGCACCGCCAGGTCGTTGCCGCTCGACGAGCCCGTGTCGGTCGAGAGCACGAACCACTCGTCGTCGCGCGGCCAGTGGCGCGCGAACAGCCGCGGCTGGTCGGGGCGGGAGACCAGCACCACGTCGTCGGCGACCGGCGTGCCGACCTCGTGCCGCAGCAGGCGCCCGGCGCCCATCTCGTCGGTGAGGGCGTCGCCGGTCGGGGCGTCGTAGGCCCAGTAGGTGAAGGCGCGGTCACCCGGCAGCCAGACGGGGGAGTTCCACTTCGTCCAGGGGATCTCGTCGGCGAGGTCGTCGCCGGTCGCGACGTCGCGCACGCGGATGGTGCGCCAGTCGGAGCCGCCGTCGGCCAGCCCGTAGGCGAGCAGGGCGCCGTCGGGCGAGACGGATGCGGCGGTGACGGCGACCGTGCCGTCGGGCGAGAGCGCGTTCGGGTCGAGCAGCACGCTGGGCCCCGCAGCGCCGGCGCCCTCGAGCTCGTCGACCGACTCGGCCGTGACCAGCACCGGCTGGTTCTGGCCGTCGGAGTGCCAGGCGAAGACGCGGCCGCCGCGCTGCCACGGGCAGCCGCGGGTGGGCGCGGTGAGCAGCGCCGTGACGCGCTCGCGGAACGCCTCGCGGGCCGGCAGCGCCGCCAGGATCGGCTCGGCGAACGCGTTCTGCGCCTCGATGAAGGCGCGCGTCTCGGCGGAGTCGCCGTCCTCGAGCCAGCGGTACGGGTCGGCGATCGCCTCGCCGTGGATGGTCTCGACCGTGTCGTCTCTGTGCACCTCGGGGTAACGCATCCGCCCACCCTAGGCCGTCGCCGACCGCCCGCCCTGACGGCGGCCGGCACCGCACAACGCAAGCCCGCGCGCCGAGATTGGCGGCGGTATGGCAGCCCGTGGCCCCCGGCCCGCGCGGCTGCGCCGCCGGGCTTGCGTTGTGCGCGGTGCCGCCGGTGCACGGCGGACCGCGCGCCGGGAACGAGCGAGGGGCACCCGCCGCAGCGGATGCCCCTCGGAGCGGGTCGGTCGGGCTACTTCGCGACGCCCGGGTGCGTCATCGACAGCAGGTCGAGCGCCTTGTCCATGTCGGCCTCGGTCAGCTCGCCGCGCTCGACGTAGCCGAGGTCGATGACGGCCTCGCGCACGGTGATGCCCTGCTTGACCGAGTGCTTCGCGATCTTCGCGGCGGCCTCGTAGCCGATCAGGCGGTTGAGCGGCGTCACGATCGAGGGGCTCATGCCGGCCAGCGCGGCAGCCCGCTCGACGTTGGCCTCGAGGCCGTCGACGGTCTTGTCGGCGAGCACGCGCGAGGCGTTCGAGAGCAGGCGGATCGACTCGAGCAGCGCCGTGCCCATCACGGGGATCTGCACGTTGAGCTCGAACGAGCCCGAGGCGCCGGCCCAGGCGACCGTGGCGTCGTTGCCGATGACGCGCGAGGCGACCATCAGCACGGCCTCGGGCACGACCGGGTTGACCTTGCCGGGCATGATCGACGAGCCGGGCTGCAGGTCGGGGATCGCGATCTCGCCGAGGCCCGTGTTGGGGCCGGAGCCCATCCAGCGCAGGTCGTTGTTGATCTTCGTGAGCGACACCGCGATGGTGCGCAGGGCGCCGGATGCCTCGACGAGGCCGTCGCGGTTGGCCTGCGCCTCGAAGTGGTTGCGCGCCTCGGTGATCGGCAGCCCGCTCGATGCGGCGATCTCGGCGATGACCTTCTCAGGGAACCCGACGGGCGTGTTGATGCCGGTGCCGACGGCCGTGCCGCCCTGCGGCACCTCGGCGACGCGCGGGAGCGCCGCCTCGATGCGCTCGATGCCGTAGCGGATCTGCGCGGCGTAGCCGCCGAACTCCTGCCCGAGGGTGACGGGCGTCGCGTCCATGAGGTGCGTGCGGCCCGGCTTGACGGCGTCGGCCCACAGCTCGGCCTTCGCCTCGAGCGCCTTCGCGAGGTGGTCGAGCGCGGGGATCGCCTCCTCGATGAGCGCGCCGGTGACGGCGATGTGCACCGAGGTGGGGAAGACGTCGTTCGACGACTGCGAGGCGTTCACGTGGTCGTTCGGGTGCACGGGGCTGTCTTCGCCGGCGTTGGCGCGGTGCTTCGTCGCGAGCGTGGCGAGCACCTCGTTCATGTTCATGTTCGACGAGGTGCCGGAGCCGGTCTGGTAGGTGTCGACCGGGAACTGGTCGTGGTGGTCGCCGGCGATGATCTCGTCGGCCGCGGCGACGATCGCCTCGGCGACGGGTGCCTCGAGGATGCCGAGCTCGCGGTTGGCGATGGCGGCGGCGCGCTTGATGCGCGCGAGCGCGACGATCTGCGCCGGCTCGAGCCCCTTGCCCGAGATCGGGAAGTTCTCGACGGCACGCTGCGTCTGCGCGGCGTAGAGCGCGTGCTTGGGCACGCGGACCTCGCCCATCGTGTCGTGCTCGATCCGGTAGTCGACGTCGTTCACTGCGCTGCTCATCGTTGGTCAGGGCCTCTCGGTCTGCGGGTGGTGTTCGGTGGCTAGTCGCCGGCCACGAGCTCGGCGCTCACGGCCTCGGCGAAGGTCTGCAACTCGTCATCGCCCGCGGTGCCGGCGATGACGACGGTGGATGCGTCGTGCTCGGTCGTGAGCACGAAGGCGAGGTTGCCGGGGTCTTCGGCGTCGCGCTGGTCGTGCTCGGTCCAGACCACGCCGCCGACGGTGCGCTCGCCGGTCTGCGGGGCGTCCTCGATGGTGCTCTGCAGCCACGTCGGGTTGGCCTCGAGCGCCTGCGTGAAGGCCAGGAACTGCTGCTCGGGCGTGACGTAGCCGGCGTACCAGGTGGTGATGTCGTCGCTGCCGGTGCGCAGCTCGGCGGCGTTCGAGGCGAAGCCCTCGGGCAGCTCGGGCGCGATGAGCGGCGTCTCGACGATCGGCTGCGCGGCGGCCGCGGCGGCGATGACGTCGATGGGCTCGCGCGGCGGCAGGCCCGGCCGCAGCACCACGAGCACCATCACGAGCACGAGGGCGAGGCAGGCGATGACCGCCACGATCAGGTTCGTGAAGGTCTGGTTGTCGCGGTGGCGCTTCGAGGCGGCGGCCTTGCGGGCGCGCGTCTCGTCGGGCGTCTCGGGGCGGCCGAGCTCGGCGACCACCGGAGGCGATGCGGGCTTGCGGCTCATGCCCGGTCGGCCTCCTGAGCGCCTGCGGTCACGGCTTCGGTCGAGGTGCCGACCGCGGTCGACCGCGCGGCGTCGAGCCTCGCCTTCGCCCCCTGCAGCCACTGCTCGCAGCGCTCGGCGAGCGCGTTGCCGCGCTCCCAGAGGGCGAGCGACTGCTCGAGCGAGGCGCCACCCGACTCGAGGGCCTGCACGACCTGCACGAGCTCGTCGCGCGCCTGCTCATAGCCGAGGTCGGCGATGGGTACAGCGGTCTCGGCGTTGGTCACACGCCCATTCTAGACGGGGCCGCCGACACGTCTCAGGCGCCGGCGGCGTCGCCGTGCACGGCGGTGACGGATGCGTCGACGCTGCCCGCCGCGACCGTCACCAGCAGGGCATCGCCCGGAGCGGCGGCACCGGCCTCGCGCAGCACCCGGCCGTCGGCGGTCTGCACGACGGCGTAGCCGCGGTCGAGCGTCGACTGGGGGCTGAGCGCCCGCAGCGTCTGGCGCAGGTGCACCAGCTGCTGCCCGCTGCGCTCGACGACGCGCTCCGCGAGCTCGTCGGCGCGCGCGGCGAGCCGCGCGAGGTCGTCGGCCCGCTGCGACAGCATCGTCTCCGGCCGGGCGAGCACCGGGCGGCTGCGCACGCTCTCGAGCCGCTCGACCTCGCGCCCCACGAGCTGCGTGACGCGCATCCGCAGCTGCGCTCGCGCCTGGGCGATGCGGCTGAGCTCCTCCGCAACGTCCGGCACGATGCGCTTGGCCGCATCCGTCGGCGTCGAGGCGCGCAGGTCGGCGACCTCGTCGAGCAGCGGGCGGTCGTTCTCGTGCCCGATCGCCGAGACGATGGGCGTCGTCGCGGCCGCCACCGCGCGCACCAGCCGCTCGTCGCTGAAGCCCAGCAGGTTCTGGAAGTCGCCGCCGCCGCGGGCGATCACGATCACGTCGACCTCGGGATCGGCCTCGAGGCGCTCCAGCGCCGCCAGCACCGTCGGCACCGTCTGGTCGCCCTGCACTGCCGCGTGCTCGACGCGGAACCGCACGCCGGGCCAGCGCAGCTGCGCATTGCGCAGCACATCCTTCTCGGCGTCGGAGTCGCGGCCGGTGATGAGCCCGACCGTGCTCGGCAGGAACGGCAGGCGGCGCTTGCGCGCGGCGTCGAAGAGGCCCTCGGCGGCGAGGGTGCGGCGCAGCGCCTCGAGCCGGGCGAGCAGGTCGCCGAGGCCGACGTGGCGGATCTGCGCCGTCACCATCGACAGCGTGCCGGCGCGCGGCCAGAAGTCGGGCTTGACCAGCAGCACGGCGCGGTCGCCCTGCTTGAACTCGCCCTCGATGCGCGAGAGCGTCGAGCTCCAGACGTTGAACGAGACCGTCGTGTCGCCGTCGACGTCCTTGAGCTTGCCGAAGACGTTGCCGCGGGAGTTCGACCACTGGGTGATCTCGCCCTCGACCCACAGGTGCCCGAGCCGGCCGATGTACGACTTCAGCTCGGCGCCGAGCCGGTCGACGCTCCAGGGCTCGTCGGGCGTGCCCGTGATGCGCTCGGCCATCGTGCTCCTCGTCGGTGTTCCGGGGGTCACCGTGCTCGTCACCGCCGCGAACGGCGGGAGATGGCCCACAGATCGGCATCGTAGACTGGGCCGGTGACGATCACGAACGGAAGAGTGCCGCTGGACGACCCGCGCCCGGCCCTTCGCCGGGGTCGGCTGCAGGACCTCCCGGCCGACGCGCCGAAGCGCATCCTGCTCGCCACGCCGCGCGGCTACTGCGCCGGCGTCGACCGGGCCGTGCTCGCGGTCGAGAAGGCGCTCGAGCAGTACGAGGGCCCGATCTACGTGCGCAAGGAGATCGTGCACAACAAGCACGTCGTCTCGCAGCTGAGCGAGCAGGGCGCCATCTTCGTCGACGAGGTCGACGCGGTGCCCGAGGGCCAGCGCGTCATCTTCAGCGCCCACGGCGTCAGCCCGGCCGTCGTGCAGGCGGCCGCCGACCGGGGCCTCGACGCCATCGACGCGACCTGCCCGCTCGTCACCAAGGTGCACAAGGAGGCGGTGCGCTTCGCGCGCGACGACTTCGAGATCCTGCTGATCGGCCACGAGGGCCACGAGGAGGTCGAGGGCACCGCCGGCCACGCGCCCGACCGGGTCACGATCGTCAACAACCCCGACGAGGCCGACACCGTGCAGGTGCAGGACCCGGACAGGCTGGTGTGGCTCAGCCAGACGACCCTCTCGGTCGACGAGACCATGGAGACCGTGCGCCGCCTGCGCGCCCGGTTCCCCAACCTGCAGGACCCGCCCAGCGACGACATCTGCTACGCCACCCAGAACCGCCAGGTGGCCGTCAAGAAGATCGCGCCCGACACCGACCTCGTCATCGTCGTCGGCAGCGCCAACTCGTCGAACTCGGTGCGCCTCGTCGAGGTCGCGCTCGAGCACGGCGCCAAGGCGGCCTACCGCGTCGACTACTCCACCGAGATCCAGCAGGAGTGGCTCGAAGGCGTGCAGACGATCGGCGTCACCAGCGGCGCGAGCGTGCCCGAGGGGCTCGTGCGCGAAGTGCTGCTCGAGCTCGAGGACGCCGGCTACGGCGACGTGCACGAGGTGCGCACCGCCGAGGAGGACCTCATCTTCTCGCTCCCCAAGGAGCTGCGCCCCAGCCGCAACCGCTGACCGCGCTCCTGGCATTCGTCAAGGTCGCGCGGCTACGCTCGGGCCATGGCAGACGTGCAGCAGGATGACGAGCGCTGGGCCGACCAGATGGCCGACGGCGAGGACTTCGACGAGTCGATGGGAGACGCCGCCGACGACGGACGCGTGCTGGCCACCGACGAGCTCGACGAGATCGACGACGACGACGCTCCCGAGGGATCCGAGTCGCGCGACGAGGAGTTCGAGGGCGACGACCCCGCCGACATCCCTGACGACCACGGCGGCACGCAGGCCGGCGTCGACACCGACGACAACGGCGTCGACGACACGGTGCTCCCCGAGGGCACGGATCGCATCATCGACGAGAACGACGACTGGGAGTAGCCATGGCGAAGAAGCTCTCGATCGCGCAGCGCCTCGGGCGCTTCTGGCGCGACCTCACCGGTTCGGGCGTGCGCACCTACGACGACCCGCACACGGCCGGCGGCAACGACGAGCGCGACCAGCAGCCCGGCGCCGACACCGGCATGCGCAACCAGCAGCGCGGCTTCGGCGCGCTGTAGCCCGCACCGACGACGAAGCGCCCCTCCGCGAACCATCCAGCGGAGGGGCGCTTCGCGCGTCAGCGCAGCAGCCGAGCCGCAGCGAGGGGCGTCACGGAGCGAGGCGCTCGAGCACGCGCACCGCCTCGCCCGTGCCGTCCTCCGCGCGGATGCGCTCCCCGATGGCGCTCGCACGCTCGCGGTAGGACGGGGTCGAGACGAGCATCGACAGCCGGGCGTGCAGCGACTCGGCCGTGAGCCGCCGCTGCGGCAGCGGTGCCGGGCCGACGCCGAGCGCCTCGACGCGGCGTCCCCAGAAGGGCTGGTCGCCGAGGAACGGCACGACGAGCGTCGGTCGGCCGGCGCGGAGGCCAGCTGCGAGGGTGCCCGATCCGCCGTGGTGCACCACCGCGTCCACTCGTGGGAAGAGCCAGTCGTGCGGCACATCGTCGGCGACGAGCAGGTCATCGCCGCCCTCGAGCGCCAGCCCGCCCCAGCCCCGCAGCACGACCGCGCGCACGCCGGCCGCGGCGACACCGCGGAGCACGGCCTCGCTGCGTCGGCGATCGCCGCCGCCGAACTGCATGCTGCCGAAGCCGATGGCCACCGCCGGTCGATCGTGCTGCTGCTCGAGGAAGCCCGCGAGCTCGGTGGCCGGCGACCATGCCGGATCGCGGTCGAGGAACCAGCTGCCCGTCACGTGGGCCTCGGGCGGGAAGTCGGCCGGCACCGGCAGGATGTGGCGGCTGTAGGGGTAGAGGATGTGGCGGGAAGTGCCGTCGGGCTGCGTGAGCATCCGCGACCAGCGCGAGATCGGCGGCAGGCCGAGCTGCTCGCGGAACCCGTTGATCATGCCGCCGTAGCCGAGCGCGGTCGCGCGCAGCAGCTGGTAGCTCGGACGGTTCAGCCGCCCGGGCAAGCCGGCGAGGAACGGGATCGGGAACGCATCGGTGGGCGTGAAGTAGGGCAGCGGCAAGGACAGCACGCCGGGGACCCCGAGGCGCTCGGCGACCGTGTCGCCGCCGAGCGCCTTGGGATGGTGGACCACGACGTCGGGCGCGACGTCGCGCGCGATGCGCCACTGCTCGGGGAACGACGCGCGCGTGGCCTCGAGCAGCGCAGGTGCCTGTCGCAGCGGGCTCGATGGTGACGCCATGAGCGTGCGCATCGCCTCGTGCATGCCCTCGAACGCCGGCTCGAGCCGGATCCCCGCGAGCGACGCCAGCTCGGCGTGCGCCGACGGGGCGGCGAGCACGACCTCATGACCGGCCTCGCGCAGCGCCCTCCCCAGCGCCGCGAACGGCTGCACGTCGCCGCGCGTGCCGAAGGCGAGGATCAGGGCGCGCACGGCGGTGCGGCTGCTACTTGCCCGACCAGCCCGCCGAGCCGAGCTGCTGGGTGGCGGCGGCGACGCGCGCGGCCATCGCGGTCTCGGCGGCCTTGCCCCAGGCGCGCGGGTCGTACTGCTTCTTGTTGCCGACCTCGCCGTCGAGCTTCAGCACGCCCTCGTAGCCCGAGATCATGCTGTGCGCGACCGAGCGCGAGTACGCGTACTGCGTGTCGGTGTCGATGTTCATCTTGATGACGCCGTTGCGCACCGCCTCGGCGATCTCCTCGTCGGTCGAGCCGGAGCCGCCGTGGAAGACGAGGTCGAGCGGCTTCGCTTCGGCGCCGTACTTGGCAGCCAGGCCCTCCTGGATCTGGCCGAGCAGCTCGGGGCGCAGCTTGACGTTGCCCGGCTTGTAGACGCCATGCACGTTGCCGAACGTGAGGGCCGCCATGTAGCGGCCCTGCTCGCCCAGGCCGAGCGCCTCGACGGTGGCGATCGCGTCGTCGAGCGTCGTGTAGAGCTGGTCGTTGATCTCGTGGCTGACGCCGTCCTCCTCGCCGCCGACGACGCCGATCTCGACCTCGAGCACCTGGCCGAGGGCGTGGGTGCGGGGGAGGATCTGCTTCGCGATCTCGAGGTTCTCGTCGAGCGGCACCGACGAGCCGTCCCACATGTGCGACTGGAACAGCGGCGCGCGGCCGGCGCGCCCCTCCTCCTCGCTCGCCTCGAGCAGCGGGAAGACGAAGCCGTCGAGCGCGTCCTTCGGGCAGTGGTCGGTGTGCAGCGCCACGGTGATCGGGTAGGCCTTCGCGACCTCGGTGACGAAGCGGGCGAAGGCGATCGCGCCGCCCGCGCGGTTCTTCACGCTCTGGCCGGCGAAGAAGTCGGCGCCGCCGGTGGTGACCTGGATGATGCCGTCGGAGCCGGCGTCGGCGAGGCCCTGCAGCACGGCGTTGATCGTCGACGACGACGACACGTTGATGGCGGGGTAGGCGAAGGCGTTGGCCTTCGCCTTGTCGAGCATCTCGGCGTACTGCTCTGTGGTGGCGACGGGCATGGGTGCGGCTCCTGTCCGGTGGGGTGCGGCCGCCGGTGGCGCAGGCCGCGGGGAACAGGTTCATCCTAGGTCGCGAGGCATGCGGATGGGCTCGGCGGGCTGACAGGGAACCCGACTTCCTATAGGATCTTCGGAGACGTGTGCGGCCCAACGGTCGCCGGAGCGAGGAGAGCGCGATGACGCGACTGTTCAACGAGCCAGGCCGGTTCGCCGACGAGATGATCGAGGGCTTCGCGGCCTTCGCCGCCCGTTGGGTGCAGGCCGCGCCCGGCGGCGTCGTGCGCTCCACGCAGGGCGATGAGCCCGAGGTGGCGCTGGTGATCGGCGGCGGCAGCGGACACTACCCGGCCTTCGGCGGCCTCGTCGGCGCCGGCCTCGCGCACGGTGCGGCGATGGGCAACCTCTTCGCCTCGCCTTCATCGCAGCAGGTGCACGCGATCGCGAAGGCCGCCGATCAGGGCCGCGGCGTGCTGCTGAGCTACGGCAACTACGCCGGCGACGTGCTGCACTTCGACCAGGCGCAGGAGAAGCTGCGCGCCGAGGGCATCGACGTGCGCACGGTCACGGTGACTGATGACATCTGGAGCGCGCCGAAGGACGAGCGGCACAAGCGCCGCGGGATCGCCGGCGACCTGGCCGTATTCAAGGCGGCGGGCGCAGCTGCTGCCGCCGGCTACGACCTCGACGGCGTCGAGCGCGTCGCCCGCCTCGCGAACGACCGCACGCGCTCGTTCGGCGTCGCCTTCTCGGGATGCACCCTGCCCGGCGCCAGTGAGCCGCTGTTCACGGTGCCCGAGGGAAAGATGGCGGTCGGTCTCGGCATCCACGGCGAGCCGGGCATCGACGAAGTCGATGTGCCGACCGCCGACGGGCTCGCAGAGCTGTTCGTCGAGAAGCTGCTCGACGAGGTGCCCGACGGCGTCGCGCTCGAGGGCGCGCGCGTGGTGCCGCTGCTCAACGGCCTCGGCAACCTGAAGTACGAGGAGATGTTCGTCGTCTTCCGGCGCGTCGCGCAGCTGCTCGAGCAGCGCGGCATCGCGATCGTCGAGCCCGAGGTGGGCGAGCTCTGCACGAGCTTCGACATGTCGGGCGTCTCGCTGACGCTGCTGTGGCTCGACGACGAGCTCGAGACGCTGTGGGCGGCCCCGGCCGACACGCCGGGCTTCAAGAAGGGCTCTGTCGCGCCGCAGCGCGCCGCCGACGCGGTCGCCGGAGCCGCCGAGGCCGAGGCGATCCCGGATGCGTCGCCGCAGTCGCGCGAGGCCGCACAGGTCATCGACATGGCACTCACGGCGCTCGCGGCAGCCATCGACGAGGCGGCGGACGAGCTCGGCCGCATGGACTCGGTCGCGGGCGACGGCGACCACGGCATCGGCATGCAGCGCGGCTCGCGCGCCGGCGCCGACGCCGCCACCGCCGCGCGCGAGGCCGGTGCCGGAGCGCAGACCACGCTGCTGCGGGCCGCCGACGCGTGGAGCGACCGCGCGGGCGGCACGTCCGGCGCCATCTGGGGCGAGATGCTCCGGGCGCTCGGCCGCAGCGTCGGCGACCGCGACGAGGTGACCGCGCAGGCGGTCGCCCAGGGCGTGACCGCGGCCAAGGACGCCGTGATGGCCTTCGGCAAGGCGAAGGTCGGCGACAAGACGATGGTCGACGCGATCGTGCCGTTCGCCGACTCGCTCGCCGCGGGCGTCGCGGCGCGCGGTGGACTGACCGACGCGTGGGGCGAGGCGGCTACCGCGAGCTCCGAGGCGGCCGACGCGACGGCATCCCTCGCTGCGACGCTCGGTCGAGCCCGCGCGCACGGCGACAAGTCGATCGGCACGCCCGACCCCGGCGCGATCTCGTTCGCGCTCATCACCCGCACGATCCACCGCGTGCTCTCTCAGAGCACGCGCACCACGAGCAAGGAGCAGTGACCATGGCGATCCGCCTCATCATCGGCAGCGACAAGGCCGGGTTCGACTACAAGGAGATCCTGAAGCGCGACATGGAGGCGCACGACCTCGTCGCCTCCGTCGTCGACGTGGGCGTCGACGACGCCGACGGCGCGACCTCCTACCCGAAGGTCGCGATCGAGGCCGCCGAGCGCATCGCGCGGGGCGAGGCCGACCGGGCGCTGCTCTTCTGCGGCACGGGCCTCGGCGTCGCCATCGCGGCCAACAAGGTCAGCGGCATCCGCGCGGTCACGGCGCACGACTCGTTCTCGGTCGAGCGGTCGGTGCTCTCGAACGACGCGCAGGTGCTCTGCATGGGCCAGCGGGTCGTCGGCATCGAGCTCGCGCGCCGCCTCGCGAAGGAGTGGCTGACCTACACGTTCGACCCGTCGAGCCACTCGCAGGCCAACGTCGACGACATCTGCGCGTACGAGGGCTGAGCCCCCGCATGCTGATCGGCTCGAGCCTGAAGATGTACTTCGGGCGCGCCCGCACGCTCGAGTGGACGCGCGCGGTCGCCGAGATCTGCGCCGACCACCCGGCGGTGCGCGGCGGCCTCGTCGAGCCGTTCGTGATCCCCACCTTCCCGTCGATCCCCGACATCGCGCAGCTGGCGACGGATGCGGGGATGCTGGTGGGCGCGCAGGATCTGCACTGGGAGGACTTCGGCGCCTTCACCGGCGAGGTGTCGGCGGCCGAGCTCGCCGAGCACGGCGTGGCGCTGGCCGAGATCGGCCACGCCGAGCGCCGCGCGATGTTCGGCGAGACCGATGCGACGGTCGCGCTGAAGGTCGCCGCCGCGCTGCGGCACGGCATCGCGCCGGTGCTGTGCATCGGTGAGACGGAGGAGGGTTCGCCCGGCGACGCCGCGGCAGCCTGCGTCCGCCAGTTGGGCGCATCCCTCACCCTGGCTCGTGAGGCCGGCGCCGCCGGGCGGCTCGTGGTCGCCTACGAGCCCGTCTGGGCGATCGGGGCGCCGCAGCCGGCGCCGGACGACCACATCAGGGCGGTGGCCGGCGCGCTCCGCGAGCACCTCGCCGACGACCCGCTCGACGCGCAGGTGATCTACGGCGGCAGCGCCGGGCCCGGGCTGCTGCCGCGCATCGCCGACAGCGTCGACGGCATGTTCCTCGGGCGCTTCGCACATGATCCGGCGGCGTTCGCTGCGATCCTCGATGAGGTCCACGAGCTGGGGGAGACCCGATGACGACGCCACTGCCGCTGCACGGCGGCGAGCTCGAGCGTCGCGGGCTTCGCGACCGCGTGTACGAGCTCGTGCTCGAGATGCTGCTCGAAGGACGCGTCGAGCCGGGCTCGCGACTCTCGATCGACACGCTCGCGAAGCAACTCGACGTCTCGCCGACGCCCGTGCGGGAGGCGATGGTGCAGCTCGAGCGCACCGGGCTCGTCAGCCGCGAGGCGCTCAAGGGCTACCGGGTGGCGCCGCCGCTGGGGCCGGCGGCACTCTCAGAGCTGTTCGACGCCCGACTCATGCTGGAGACCGAGGCGATGCGGCTCGCCATGCCGCACGCAGCCGTCTTGTTGCCTCAGCTGCGCCAAGCGCACGAGCTGCATCACGAGTGGGTCGAGCGGGTGACCGAGGCCATGCACTCAGGGGACGGCGCGGCTCGGACCACGCGCGGATACTTCGCCGCCGACGCGGCCTTCCACCGGGCCATCTTCGATTGCGCTTCGAATCGCTTCCTGCTGGCGATGCACGACGATCTCGGAGCGCTGACGCATCGGATGCGGCAGACGGTGATCCGCGGCGTCAGCGATGTCGAGGAGGCGCATGCGGAGCACGCTGCGGTGCTCGAGGCGATCGAGCGGGGCGACGCTGCCAGCGCGGTCGAGGCCGTCGATGCGCACATCCGCGGCGTGCGCGCGCGCTCGCTGCGCGACGAGACCGACCAAGGCTGAAGTCAGGCGCCCCGAACCAGTCTGAGGAGCAGGCCCGGTCTCTTCGATCCGGCGCGCCTCCAGCGCGCGGACCTGCGCAGTTGGACTCTCGTTCAAAGATGCTATAGGATCTTGGAACGAGGATCGATAGGATTCCCCTCAGGGACGAGGAGTGAGCGTGTACAGCGCAGACGATTGGCCGATCGCGGCGAAGATGAACTTCGGTGCCAACGCACCCGACGGCACGCCGCTCACGCAGGCGCCGGTGAGCGTTTGGGACGAGCAGGTCGCGCAGGTCACGGATCTCGGCTATCGGTGGATCGATCCGATCGATGACTGGATCAACCTCACCGAGCTGTCTCCGGAGCGCTTCGTCGAGTTCAAGCGGCTCCTCGGGCGGCATGGCGTCGGCGTGCCGGCCATCTCCTTCGGGCGCCGCAGCCCGGTGGACGTCGAGCATGGTGCTGCCCACGTCGCGATGATGCACCGGATGCTCGACCTCGGCGCAGAGATCGGTGCCGGAGTGCTCAACGTGGGCTTCATGAGCAGCCTCACCGAAGCGCAGTCGCGCGCGCTGTGGTTCTGGCATGAGAACGGCCACGTGGACGACCCGGCGCTCCGCCCGCTCGCCATCGAGCGCATCCGAGAGCTGGGTGACCACGCGCAGCGCAACGGCATGCAGATCAGCCTCGAGATGTACGAGGACACGTACACGGGCTCCGCCGAGGAGGCCGTCTCGTTCGTCCGTGACACGGACCACCCTGCAGTCGGGCTGAACCCCGACATCGGCAACCTGATCCGCCTGCACCGGCCGATCGTGAGCTACCAGTCGATGTTCGACCAGGTGCTGCCCTACGCCAACTACTGGCACATCAAGAACTATCTCCGCGATGAGGACCCTGCGACCGGCGCGTACTTCTCCGCCCCGGCGCCGCTGGAGTCGGGACTGATCGACTATCGCTCGGTCATCCGTCAGGCGCTCCGCCTCGGGTATCGCGGCGCCTTCCAGACCGAGCACTACGGCGGCGACTGGCTGGGCGTCGGTGCGGCGAACGCGCAGTACGTCCGCGGCGTGCTGCGCTCGGCATCGAGCCTGCTGCCGGTCGAAGCCCGAGAAGCCGCACGATGAAGCCGGCCGTCAACCTCTCCACCGTCTTCCGCGGGCTCGAGCGCGACGCGCGCCCCGCGGCTGCGGCGGCAGCCGGCTTCACCCGGGTGGAGTCCTGGTGGGAGTTCTCCTCCGCCACGCCGGCACCTGAGGATGTCGCGCGGTTCGTGGACGCTCTGCGCGCGGCAGGGCTCGAGCTGGTCGCGATCAACGCACACGGTGGCGACCGCGAAGCCGGCGAGCGCGGGATGGCGGCGCTACCCGACCGCGAGCAGGAGTTCGACCAGTCGATCGAGGCCGTCGCCGAGGTGCACCGGCAGCTCGGCCCGCGCCTGTTCAACGTGACCTTCGGCAATCTCCGGAGCGACCGCTGGACGCGCGACGAGCAACTGGCGAGTGCCGCCGAGCGCTACGCCGCAGCCTGCGAGCGGGTGGCGACATTCGGAGGGACGCTGCTGATCGAGCCGCTCACGCGCGACGGCAACCCGGACTATCCCATGCGCACCGCGCAGGATGCAGCGGACTTCCTGGACGCGTTCCTGCCGGACGTGCCCAACATCGGCGTGCTCTTCGACACGTTCCACCTCGCCGCCAACGGGGTCGAGCTCGAGCGCGCGATCGACGAGCTGGGTCCCCGCATCCGTCACGTCCAGTTCGCCGACTTCCCCGGCAGGGGCAGACCGGGCACCGGCGCGATCGACTTCGACGCGCTCGAGGAGCGACTCGACCGCGTCGGCTACACGGGGGAGATTTCCCTCGAATACCTCGGCTGATCCAGCCACACCATCTGCGACCCGCTGATAGGAGCGATCCATGAAGGCCATCATCAAGAGCGGCCCCCAGCCCGGGGCTGACTACGTCACCGACTTCCCAGAGCCCACCGTCGCCGACGACGAGATCCTGATCGACATCAAGGCGACCTCGGTCTGCGGCTCCGACCGCAGCTTCTACAACTGGACGACCGCCGCACAGGGCTTCAACCTGAACTTCCCGTGCGTGCTCGGGCACGAGGGCTCCGGCGTCGTCATCGAGACCGGCAAGGCCGTGACGAAGTTCGCCGTCGGCGACCGCGTCGCGCTGGACTCGCACGCCCCCTGCGGTTCGTGCTACCAGTGCCGCACCGGCAACGGCCACAACTGCAACGACATGCGCCTGCTCGCGGCCGACATCAACGGCGTCTTCGCCGAGCGGGCCTCCGTCCCGGCCAGCATGGCCTTCCCGATCCCCGACGAGATGTCGTTCGAGGTCGCCACCCTGCTCGAGCCGGCAGGCGTCGCCTGGCACGCGATCCAGCGCGCCGACAAGCAGATCGCGGCCAACGTCGTGGTGGTCTCGGGCTGCGGTCCGATCGGTCTGCTGATCATCGACTTCGCGCGCATGCTCGGAGCGGCAGAGGTGATCGCCCTCGAGCCGAACGCGTTCCGTCGGGGGCTCGCCGAGCAGCGCGGCGCGACCGTCTTCGCTCCCGGGGCCGAGGCTCAGGAGTACATCGCCCAGCAGCACGCCTACCGCGGCGGCGTCGACCTCGTCTTCGAGGTCTCCGGCTTCGCCGGCGCGTACCCCGCACTGTTCGACATGCTCCGCCGCAACGGCACCTTCATCAGCGTCGGCCACGCCGGCGAGCCGGTGCCCATCCGCATCTCCGAGGTGATCAACAAGAAGGAGATCACCCTGCGCGGCATCTACGGACGCCTGCTGTGGGACACCTGGGAGGACCTCGCCCTGCTGATCCGCACCGGAAAGCTCGACCTCGACTGGCTGATCACGGATCGCCTGGAGATGGGCGAGCTGGGCCCGGTCATCGACATGCTCAGCGGCGAGTCGAACAAGATCATCCTCTATCCCAACGGCGTCCCTGCCGTCTGACCCGCACCAAGAAGAGAAGAGACAACGATGTCTGCAGCGACCACCGCGCAGGATGCCGTCGAGCCGATCGACGATCCGTACACACTGCACCAGAAGAACATCAAGGAGCCGCCGAAGGGCTGGCGCAAGAGCATGCGGTACTTCGGTCCCGGACTCATCATGTCGGCTTCGATCGTCGGCTCCGGTGAGCTCATCGCCACGACGGCGGCCGGAGCCGAGGTCGGCTTCGCGCTGCTCTGGCTCGTCATCATCTCCACCTTCGTCAAGGTGGCGATCCAGATCGAGCTGGCGAAGTGGTCGATCACCACCGGTCAGACTGGCCTCACCGGCTTCAACCGCGTGCCGCCGAAGATCGGCAAGGCCGGCTGGATCACCTGGCTCTGGCTCCTGATGGCGATCGCCAAGATCACGCAGATGGGTGGCGTGGCAGGAGGCACGGCAGTCGCGCTCAGCCTGCTGTTCCCGTTCGGCGGGGAACCGCTCAACCCGACGACGCTGGCGATCTGGACCGGCATCGTGGTCATCACGAGCATCGCCTTCCTCTACTCGAACAAGTACGGCTTGATCGAGGCAGTGTCGACCGCCCTCGTGGTCACGTTCTCGCTGCTCACGGTCGTCATGGCACTCGGCCTGCCGTTCACCCCGTTCGCCTACGGCTGGGAGGAGATCGCCCTCGGCCTCAGCCTCACCCTGCCTGCGGTCGGCGTCGCCATCGCGATGTTCGGCATCACGGGCGTCGGCTCCGACGAGATCACCTTCTACACCTACTGGGTCGTGGAGAAGGGCTACGCCTCCTACACGGGTCCGAACGACGGGTCCGAGGAGTGGAAGCAGCGCGCCGACGGCTGGATCAAGGTGATGAAGCGCGACTCCTGGCTGTCCTGGGTGATCTACACGTCCACCACGCTCGGCTTCTACATCATGGGCGCTGCCGTGCTGCACCCCCAGGGCCTCGTCCCTGCGGGCAACGACGTGATCACCACGCTGGCGCGCATGTACACCGACCTGGTCGGCGAATGGGCGATGTACGCCTTCCTGATCGCCGCGCTGGCCGCGCTCGCCTCGACGCTGTGGGCCGCCGTGCCGAGCCATTCGCGACTGTGGGCGAACTTCTTCGCCAACGTCGGCGCGTTCGACTGGCAACGCGACATCAAGAAGCGGATGCTCTTCATCCGCATCTTCACGGTGTTCCTCCCCATCGCGTGGGGCCTGATGTACCTCGTCTTCCGCGCGCCCGTGCTGATGGTGCAGATCGGCGGCATCGCGACCGGCATCTTCCTGCTCGCTGTCGTGGTGGGAACCTGGTACTTGCGTCGCACGGAGACCGATCGGAGCGCCCTCGGGTCGAAGGCATGGCTGGTGCTGCTCGTGATCTCGAGCGCCGCGATCGCCGTGCTCGGCATCTACACGGTGCTCACGGTGTTCGGGCTCAGCTTGGGCTGATCGAGCGTCGGCTCAGCACTCACGCGCCGAATGGCGATCGGGCGCGCTGACGCCGCAGCAAGACGTGCATCCCCAACGGATGCACACGAGGCCGGGTCGGGAACCGCGACACCCGATCCGGCCTCTTCATGTTCCCCACCGTGCGGAGCCCCGCTGGGCTTCCTGTCGGTGGGCCCGATCACCTGGTCGTACCCGACGGCCTTCCTCACGGGCACGGCGGCGGCCGCGGGCATCGGCCTCATCAACTCGCTCGGCAACCTCGGCGGCTTCGTCGCCCCCATCATGCGCACGGGCATCAACGAGGCCGTCCCGACGGACTCCGGCGCCTGGGGCGTCGTCTCGCTCGGCGTGTTCGCCTTCCTCGCGGCGGCGATGCTCTTCGGCACGAAGTTCTTCAGCGCGAAGGCGGATGCGCTGCTCGAGGCCGAGAAGGACGCCGAAGCCGAGGTCGTGGCGCCCGGGCACTGACCGGACCGCCGTCGCCCGGTCCTCGACCGGGCGACGGCGCCACGAGCACCCGCCCATCCTCGGATGCGCGGCCAGGCCGGATCGGGCCCGCGACACCCGATCCGGCCTGTCGCGTCCCCCCGGGCTCCCGCGGCCCAGGGCCGCACCCCTAGGCTTCTGGCAGACGGCGGCGACCGCCCCGGCTGAGGAGGCCACCATGCAGCAGCACGACGACATCGTCCGCGCAGCGCTCGACCGCATCGTCTCGTCGCTCGACGAGGTGAGCGCCGAGATCGACGAGCTCGACGCGGTCGCGAGCGACGGCAACCACGGCCAGCACATCCTCGCCGGCGCGACGGCCGCGCGCGACGCGGCACAGGCCGCGCCCGAGGGGCGCGCCCTCCACGCGGCCGCCGAGGCGTGGGGCCAGGGAGAAGGATTCGCGAATCCTCTCTGGGGCAAGGTGCTCGCCGCCGCCGCCGACGCCGAGCCCGACGGCCCGCTCGCCATGGTCGACGCCGCGCTGCGCACGCTCGAGGCGTCGACCGACGCCCACATCGGCGACAAGTCGATCGTCGACACGCTCGCGCCAGCGCTCGGCGACGCGCACGTGCACCTCACGCGCGGCGAGTCGCTCGCCGACGCGACGGCCCACGCGGCCGGCGTCGCCGAGGAGGCGGCGCTCGAGACGGCCGCCATCGAGGACCGCTTCGACGCCTCGAACGCGGATCTCGGCTACCCCGACCCGGGCGCCACTTCGTCGGCGGTCATCCTCGGCGCGCTCGCGGCGGCCCTCGCCGAGGGCGATGACGACGAGGCGGACGGCGCCGACGGCGCCTGAGGCTCGCACCCGGCCGACCGTCGATGTCGCCGCCCGGCGAAGGAAGCGCACGACTTTCGGCCGCCCGCATGACGGGGTGGGCGCATCCGCTCAGTAGGCTCGAAAAGCAAGCCCTGATCCGATGGAGGACACCCGTGCCGCAGAGCGACCCGTCGAAGGCCCCGGTCTTCGAGCACCCCGACCGCAACCTCGCGATGGAGCTCGTGCGCGCCACCGAGGCGGCGGCGATCCGAGCGGTGCCGTTCATCGGCCGCGGCGACAAGAACGCCGCCGACGGCGCGGCGGTCGACGCCATGCGCACGTTCCTGGCGACCGTCGCGTTCGACGGCGTGATCGTCATCGGCGAGGGCGAGAAGGACGAGGCACCGATGCTCTTCAACGGCGAGCACGTCGGCAACGGCCGCGGTCCCTCCTGCGACATCGCGGTCGACCCGATCGACGGCACGTCACTCACGGCCGCCGGCCGCCAGAACGCGCTCAGCGTCATCGCCGTCGCCGATCGCGGCACGATGTACGACCCGGTCGACGCCTTCTACATGGACAAGATCGTTGCGGGCCCCGAGGCGCACGGCGTCATCTCGCTCGAGCAGTCGGTGGGCGACAACATCCGCGAGCTCGCGCGTGCCAAGCACAAGGACGTCGGCGAGATCGTCGTCGCGATCCTCGACCGCCCGCGCCACGCCGAGCTCATCGAGGAGATCCGCGCGGCAGGTGCCGGCACCCGCCTGATGCGCGACGGCGACGTCGCCGGCGGCATCAACGCGGCGCGCTGGGAGTCGCGCATCGACCTGTGCATCGGCGCCGGCGGCACGCCCGAGGGCGTCATCACCGCGTGCGCGATCAAGGCGCTGGGCGGCTTCATGGAGGGCCGCCTCGCCCCGCAGAGCGACGAGGAGCACCGCAACGTGGTGGCCGCGGGCCACGACCTGACGCGGGTGCTGGCGCTGAACGACCTCGTCTCGAGCGACAACACCTACTTCGTCGCCACCGGCGTCACCGACGGCCAGCTGCTCGACGGCGTGCGCCGCAAGGGCCCGCTGATCCGCACCGAGTCGCTCGTGCTGCGCTCGAAGACCGGCACCGCGCGCCGCGTCATCGCCGAGCACCGCGCCGAGAAGTGGCTCGACGCGAGCTGAGCTGACCGGCCCGCCTGCTGCACAGCGCGGGTCGTCCACAACAGGGGCGGATGCATAGGGCCGCGCGACCGACATGCGGCACGATGGGCGCGTGGAGACCGGGCGCCTGGTGGGCATCGACCTCGCGAGGCTCGTCGCCGTCGCGGGGATGATGGCCGCCCACACGGTGCTGAACGCCGAGCCCGAGCGGCCTGCCGCGGTCGTGGCGCTCGTCGACGGGCCACCCTCGACGCTCTTCGCCGTGCTCGGCGGCGTGAGCGTGGTGCTGGCGGCCCGCACCAGGCTGGCTGCGGGCGACCGCGGGGGAGCGCTGCGCTCGACGGCGGTGCGCGGGCTGCTGGTCGCGGCGCTCGGCGTGCTGATCGCGCCGCTCGCGACCGCCGTGTTCGTGGTGCTCGTGCCGTTCGGCGTCTCGATCGTGCTCGCGGGCCTGCTGCTGGTCGCGCGGTCGTGGGCGATCGCGGTGGTCGCCGCAGCGCTGTGGGCGGGCGGCGGCACGCTCGCCGCGCTCGGGCGCCACGAGCTGCTGCCGGCGCTCGAGCGGGGCGGCGCGCCGATGGCGCTGGTCGATCCGGCGCTCGGCGTGCTGCTGACGGGCGTGTATCCGGTCGTCACCTGGCTCGTCTACCTGCTCGTCGGCATGCTCGTCGCACGGGCGCTGCTGGCGGCGCGTCGAGGCGGCCGCGAGCGCGTCGTGCTCGCGGGGCTCGCCGCGCTCGGCGCGGTGCTGGTCGCTGCGGCGCTCCCGCTCAGCGAGCTGGGCGTTCGGGTGCTCGCCGCATCGACCTACGCAGCGCTCGGGGATGCCGCCCGCGACGTGATCCTGGCGAACGGCTACGGCGCGGTGCCAGGGCTGGAGCCCGCGTGGCAGCTGGTCGCGGCGCCGCACTCGGGAACCCCGACCGACATCGCCCGCACGGTCGGCATCGCGCTGCTGGTGATCGGGCTGCTCGGCCTCGCGGTCTCGCTGCTGCCTCGCGCGGCCGTGCGGGTGCTCGAGCCGCTGCGGGCGGCCGGCGGGGCGCCGCTGACGATCTACGTCGTGCACGTGGTGCTGGTGTCGACGATGGCCGCGGCGCTGGCGGGGGTCGCTCCTGGGCTGGTGCACGGCTGGGGCGCCTGGGCGCTGCAGCTCGCGGTGGCGCTCGCGATCGGGGCGCTGCTGGCCGCCACGGGCGCTCGCGGGCCGCTCGAACGGCTGATCGGGCGCATCGCCGGCGCAGCCGCGGGCCGCGCCACCGCACCCTCCTGAGCGTGGCGCGCACGTGCGGTCGCAGCGCTTGACCGTGCGTTCACTCCGGTGTACATTGCCAACTGGTTATAGAACCAACTGGTGATGGAAGGTGGTGACCCGATGCCGAAGCAGCTCGACGACGAGACGCTCGACCGCATCTTCGCCGCCCTCTCCGACCGCACGCGCCGCCGCATCCTGCTGCGGCTGCGCTCGGGTCCGGCGACCGTCACCGAGCTCACCGCGCTCGCAGGGCTCAGCCAGCCCGCAGTCTCGAAGCACCTCAAGGTGCTGGGGGATGCCGGGCTGGTGCGGTCCGAGCGCGACGCGCAGCGCATCCACCGCATCATCGAGCTCGCGCCGCTCATCCGCGCTGCCGTCTTCGTCTCGCAGTTCGAGCAGGAGGTCGACGCCCGACTCGACCGCCTCGAGGCGCATCTCTCGTCGGGAACCGACAAGGAGTGATCATGCAGACCCGATTCAGCCTCCCCGACGACACCTCGATCGCCTACGAGCGCGAGTTCCGCGCCCCGGCATCCGAGGTCTGGCAGGCCTACACCGACCCCGAAATCGTCCGCACCTGGATGCTCGGGCCCAACCCCGACACCGCGTTCCTCGTCTGCGAGATGGACATCCGGCCCGGCGGCAGCTTCCGCTGGCAGTGGGTCGACGACGACGGCGAGCTCGAGATCTGGGGCGACGTGCTCGAGGCCGAGGAGCCCCGCCGCATGGTGACGACCGAGCACATGGGCGGCTCGGCGATGGGCGGCATGGAGCTCCCGCCCTCGACCAGCACGGTCACGTTCGACGAGCACGACGGCGTCACGACCATGCGCACGGTGATCGTCTACGACTCGAAGGAGACGCGCGACGGCGCCTACGCATCCGGTATGGACGAGGGCATCGAGGCCGGCTTCCTGCGGCGCGCGAGCCGCGGGGGCTAGGCGGCCGCGCGCCCGAACAGCCGCGCCGTGGGGCCGTCGCCCGAGAGCAGCTCGCGGGGCGGCCCCGCCGCCACGAGGCGGCCCTGCTCGAGGTGCCAGAGAAGATCGGCGGATGCGGCCAGCTCGGCATCGTGGGTGATCACCAGCGTGGTGCCGGTGCGGCCCCGCACCACCGTGCGCAGCAGCTCGCGGGTCTGCACGTCGAGGTGCGCGTCGGCCTCGTCGAGCACCAGGATGCGCGGGTCGCCGAGCATCGCGCGGGCGAGGGCGACGCGGGTGCGCTGCCCGGCCGAGAGGCGCCGGCCGCCCTCGCCGACGTCGCTCGCCCAGCCGTCGGCGAGCTGCTCGGCCAGCCGGTCGACGCCGGTCAGCCGCGCGACCCGCTCGACCTCGGCCGCGTCGATCCGCGGGTGGCGGTAGCGCACGTTGCGCTCGAGGCTGCCGCGCATCAGCGGCAGGTCGGGCCCGACCACGCCGATCGCCCGGCGGGTGGAGCGCAGCCGCACCCCCCGCAGGTCGGCGCCGTCGAGCACGACGGTGCCGTCGTCGGGGTCGACGAGCCGCGCCGCGACGCTGCCGAGGGTCGACTTGCCGGCGCCGTTGCCGCCGACGATCGCGATCGTCTGGCCGGGCAGGGCGTGCGCCGTGACCCCCGCGAGCCCGGGCTCGAGCGCCACGTCGTGCAGCGAGAGGGCGCCCTGGCCCTCAGGCAGCTCGGGCAGGCCCGCCGGGTCGGCGAGCGGCTCGAGCTGCAGGAACCGCACCGCCGCGTCGCGGGCGACGCGGGCGCCCGCGTGGTACTCGGCGACGCGGCCAAGGTCGCGCAGGTGCGTCGCGAGCATGCCGACGACCGTGAGCGCGCCCACGATCGCCGCCGGCGACGTGCCGCCCAGGCGCACGTCGAGCGCGCCGGCGATGAGCACCGCGATCGTCGCCACGCCGCCGGTGGCCTCGGCGACGCCGCGCGCGACGCCCGAGGCCTTCGCCTGCGCGACCATGGCATCGGCCACCGCCGCGCCCTTCCGGCCGATGCGCCGCCGCTCGCGCCGCTCCTGGCCAGAGGCCTGCAGCACGCCGACGTTCGCGAGCCGCTCCGAGACCTCGCCCGAGAGCCGCGCGCGACGACGACGGGCCGTCAGCGACGCATCCGCCAGGCTCATCCCAACGGCGACGGTCGCGATGGTGCCGATCAGCAGCGCGGTGGCGACGGCCGCCGTCAGCCGCGGCGCGATGGTGGCGAGCACGGCCAGCACGAGCGCCACCGCGACCCCGCTCACCACCAATCGCGACAGGCCGAGGCTCACCCAGGTGCGCAGCGCCGAGAGGTCGCCGACGAAGCGCAGCAGCAGGGCTCCGGATGCCTTGCGGCCGAGGGTGCGCGCCGGCACCCGGGTGAGGTGGTGGAAGAGGCGGTCGCGCACCTGCTGCACGTAGTGCTGGCCCATGCGCTCGGCGACGCCGCGCTCGGCGGCGCGGCACCAGGCGGCCACCAGCACCGCGGCCGTGAGCAGCCCGATGACGCCGAGCAGGCGCCGCAGGTCGGGGTCGTCGGCGGTCTCGGGCGTGGCCCAGGCCGTCACGACCACCTCGAAGGCGAGCTGCACCAGCAGCGCGAGGCCGATCGCGCCCAGCGCCTGTCCGACGCCGATCGCCACCAGCAGCACGAAGGAGCCGATCCTGCCGCGCTCGAGCGGGCGGGGGAGGCGGGGCTCGCGCGTCATCGGTCGCGGCGCTCGCGAGCGGTCACGAGCACGCCCTTGGCGTGCGCGGCGTCGGTGAGCTGGGCGATGTCCCACACCGGCGTCGCGGTCTCGGCCCGCAGCTCGCGGGTGGCGAGGGCGGATGCGGTGACGACGCCGGAGAGCGCGATCGGGGCGCGGCCCCGGGAGGTCAGCCACGCCGCGCCGCCGAGCGCCGAGAGGGCGTCGGGGGCGGCGAACAGCACGGCGTCGACGAGCTCGTCGAACGCGTCGTGCTCGATGATGGCGGCGGTCTCGTGCTGGAAGACGCCGTCGGCGACCTCGATGACGATCGCCTGCGCGCCGTCGGCGGTGAGCTGGGCGATGCCCCCGCGCAGGATCCGCGCGACCGCGTCGACGCCCATGCCCGCCGTGGATGCGTGGCCGAAGTCGGAGAAGTCGTAGGCGGTGTGCGCGCCGTGGTCGCGGAACGACCAGATGTCGCCGCCGGAGCCGGTGCCGGTGATCTTGATGGCGCCGACCCGCACGCCGCCGGCGGTGATGCCCTGGACGAGCTTCGCAGCGGTGGTGGTCTTGCCGGAGTTCATCGAGGCGCCGACGACGGCGATCACCGGCGGCCGCTGCGGCGCGGCCTCGGGGGAGAGCGCGCCGTCGGCGACGTTGAGCACGCGGCCGTCGGCGTCGGCGAGGAGGCCGACGGGCAGCAGCGCCGTCGCCTCGGCCATGCCGGCGTGGCGGCTCAGCACCCGGCCGGCGAGCCCGCCGCCGGCGACGAGGCTCGTGGGGCCGAGGTCGTCGGGCACGACGGCCTCGAACTGGTCGGGAGCGTAGCGGTTCGAGAACGCCACGACGATCTGCTCGCCCTCGCGCAGCGGGGCGCGGCGGCCGTCGGGCAGCTCGAGCCTGCGGTGCTGGCCGAGCGCGGTGACGGTCGCAAGCACGAGGTCGCCGTTCGCGGGCGCGAGGTCGGTGCGGGTGGCGACGGCCCGGCCGAGGTCGACGCGGCGGGTCGAGTAGGCACGCTTGACGCGGGTGAGCGCGCCCGCCGGCAGGGGGGCGGCGGATGCGTCGAGGCCGTGCTGCGCGTCGGTGCGGTGGGCTGCGGCGGCGGTCAGGGTGGTCGTCTGCATGATGGCTCCTCTGTCTGTCGTGGACGAGCACCAGTCCAACGGGGGAGGATGAGTCCGTCATGGCCGTCAGATGAGACGGCCCTCACAATCCCGGTCGCCCCCGGCCGGAAGATCACGATCCGGTCACGGTCGCGGTGCCGGTTTGACAGTTCGTCGCGCGGCTCGCATGCTGGAACCTGAAACCTGAACCACCTGTCAGGTTCAAGACACCGTGAAGCCGCACGAGGGAGTGCTGACTCGCCAGCCGAGCAGCGCCCGATGGGGCTCGCACAGCTCGAAAGGCAACTCATGCGCAGGACAACGAAGTTCGCCGGGGTTGGCGTCGCCATCGCCGCGCTCGCGCTCACGGCGTGCGCGCCGACCACGACCCCGACCAGCACCGGCTCCGCCAGCGAGGGCGCCACGGAGACCGTCGCGGTCAACGTCGGCATGATCACCTCGATCACCGGCCCGCTCGCCGCCTACGGCGCCGCCTACCAGCAGGGCTTCGAGGCCGGCCTCGACTACGCCACCGAGGGAACGGGCGAGATCGAGGGCATCGACCTCACGATCGAGTGGGTCGACGACCAGGGCAACCCCGACACCGCGGTGACGCAGGCCAAGGACCTCATCGGCCAGGGCTTCCAGATCCTCGGCGGCTCGGCAGCCTCGGGCGTCTCGCTCGCCGTCGCCGAGCAGGCCGCGCAGAACGACACGCTGTTCCTCTCCGGCCCCGCCGCCGCCGACGCCATCACCGGCGTCAACGAGCAGACGTTCCGCTCGGGCCGCCAGACGCTCCAGGACGTGGCCACCGCCGCGACCTTCCTCGACTCGGTCGAGGGCTCGAACATCGTCGTCTTCGCGCAGGACAACGCGTTCGGCCAGGGCAACGTCGCCTCGGTGCAGTCGGTGCTCGGCGGCCAGGGCGCCACGGTGACGCCGATCCTCGTCGCCGAGGACGCCACCGAGTTCACGCCGTTCGCGCAGCAGATCGCGGCCGCGGCCCCCGACCTCGTCTTCGTGGCGTGGGCGGGCGCGACCTCGGGCGCGATGTGGGAGGCGCTCTCGCAGCAGCAGGTGCTCGCCGGCACGACCGTCGTCACCGGCCTCGGTGACCGCGCGACGCACCAGGCCTACGGCCCGGGCTCGGGCGACATCCAGTTCCTGAACCACTACTTCGCCGGTGCCACCGACAACGAGGCCGCGCAGGCGATGGACGCCTACCTCGAGGCCAACGGCTACGAGGCCGACCTCTTCACGGTCGACGGCTTCGCGGGCGCGCAGATGCTCGTGCGCGCGATCACCGAGGGCCGCGGCGACGTGCCGGCCATGATCTCGGCCCTCGAGGGCTGGACCTTCGAGTCGGTCAAGGGCGAGCTCACGATCCGCGCAGAGGACCACGCGCTGATCCAGCCGATGTTCCAGGTGCGCCTGGTCGACGAGGCCGGCACCTGGGTGCCCGAGCTCATCGAGGTCGCCGACGCCGAGGCAGTCGCCCCGCCGGTCGCAGGCGAGTAGGGCCGCCTGCGATGACGGATCGACCCGCGCTCCAGCTGGAAGCCGTCGGCCTGCAGATCGGAGGCGCGCGCATCCTGCACGACGTCTCGTTCGAGGTCGCGACCGGTGAGATGGTCGGGGTCATCGGCCCCAACGGCGCTGGCAAGACCACGCTGTTCAACATCATCTCGGGCGTCATGATCCCCACCAGCGGCACCGTGTCGCTGGCCGGGAACGACGTCACCGGGCACAAGGTGCACCAGCGGGCGCGGGTCGGTCTCGGCCGCACGTTCCAGACCTCCAGCGTGTTCCCCGGCCTCACGGCGGGCGAGAACGTGCGCCTCGCGGCGCAGTCGAAGCTCGGGGGAGCGACGAGCCCGTGGGCGTTCCCCCGGGCCGACGACGAGGCGGGCGCCGTCGCCCGCCGCTGCCTCGAGGAGGTGGGTCTCGCCCATCACTTCGACACCGGTGCCGGCGTGCTGTCGCACGGCGACAAGCGCAAGCTCGAGATCGCCATGCTCATCGCCACCGAGCCCGAGGTCGTGCTGCTCGACGAGCCCATGGCCGGCGTCGGCTCCGGCGACGTCGCCGGCCTCGTCGAGGTCATCCGGCGGCTCCACCGGTCGGGCCGCACCGTGCTGATGGTCGAGCACCACATGGAGATCCTGCTCGGCCTCGTCGACCGGGTGGCCGTCATGCACCACGGCGAGCTGCTCGCGATCGACACGCCCAAGGCCGTCATGGCCGACCCGCAAGTGCAGAAGGCCTACCTCGGGGAGACCCTGTGACCGCCATCCTGACCGTCCGGAGCCTGAACGCCCGGATCGCCGGCCAGCAGGTCGTCGAGGACGCCTCGTTCGAGGTCGCCGAGCACGGCGTCACCGCGCTGCTCGGCCGCAACGGCGTCGGCAAGTCGTCGACCATCAAGGCGCTGCTCGGGCTCTACGAGCGCACCGGCGAGGTGACCTTCGCCGGCGAGCGCATCGACAGGCTCATGACGCACCGGATCGTGCAGCGCGGCATCGCCTACGTGCCCGAGGACCGCGAGGTCTTCGGCGGGCTCACCGTCGAGGAGAACCTGCGCCTCGCCGAGCGCGGCGGGGCCCCCAACCGGGCCATCGTCGGCGAGCTGTTCCCCGAGCTCATCGAGCGCGCGAAGCAGCAGGCGGGCACGCTCTCGGGCGGCCAGCAGCAGATGGTCTCGCTCTCGCGCGCGCTGATGAACGAGAACCGGCTGCTGCTCGTCGACGAGCCGACCAAGGGCCTCGCGCCCCTCATCGTCGGCACGGTCACGAAGGCGCTCGAGGCCGCGGCCGAGCGCACCCCCATGCTGCTCGTCGAGCAGAACCTGCAGGTCGTGCGCGCCCTGGCGCACACCGTCATCGTCCTCTCCGGCGGCAAGGTGGTCCACACGGGCCCGGCCGCCGAGTTCCTCGACTCCGACCTGGTGCACCGCCACCTCGGCGTCTCCACCGCAGACGAGGAGGCAGCGTGAGCACCGTCCTGCTCCTGCTCATCACCGGCGTGGGCCTCGGCGCCCTCTACTTCCTGGTCGCGAGCGGCCTCTCGCTCATCTACGGCCTCATGGGCGTGCTCAACTTCGCGCACGGCTCGTTCCTCACCCTCGCCGGGTTCCTCGGCTGGGAGGTCGGCCGCCGCGTCGGCGACGGCACGTGGCCGGGGCTGCTGCTGGGCATGCTCGTCGGCCTCGTCGTCGGCGCGCTGGTCGCGGCGCTCACCGAGCTGATCTTCATCCGGCCGCTCTACAACCGCCACATCGAGCAGGTGCTCGTCACGGTCGGTCTCGGCCTCGCCTCGGTCGCCCTGTTCGAGGGCATCTGGGGCACCGACCCGATCCAGATCCGCCTGCCCGAGTGGCTCGGCGGCACCACGAACGTGCTCGGCGCCAACATCCCGAACGACCGCTGGCTGCTGATCGGCACCGCGATCGTGGTGCTCTTCCTCATCGTGCTGTTCCTGCAGAAGACCAGCTACGGCCTGGTCATCCGCGCGGGCGTCGAGAACCGCACCATGGTCACCGCCCTCGGCATCGACGTGCGCCGCGCGTTCACGATCGTCTTCGCCATCGGCGGCGCCGCAGCCGGCCTCGGCGGTGTGCTCGCCTCCGTCTACTACGGCCAGGTGTCGGCGCACCAGGGCACCTCGCTGCTCATCTACGCCTTCATCGTCACCGTCATCGGCGGCCTCGGCTCCCTCACGGGCGCAGCCATCGCATCCGTGCTCGTGGCCGTCATCCAGCAGTTCGCGAACTTCTACCTCGGCGGCACGGGCGATCTCGCGATCGTGCTCGCGCTCGCCGCCGTGCTGCTCGTCCGACCGACCGGCCTCATGGGCAAGGTCAAGCACTAGGAGTCGATGTTGCGCACCTTCATGAAGTCGATCTGGGGCAAGCTCGCCCTCGGCGCAGCGATCATCGTCGTCGCCGCCATCCTGCCGCTGCTGGACATCAGCATCCCGGGCGTGCTGCCCGGGCCGACCTACACGCCCGGCACGCTGACGGTGCTCGCCTACGCGATGCTCATCGCGGCGCTCGCGCTCAGCTACCACCTGATCTTCGGCGTCGCCGGGCTGCTGTCGTTCGGCCACGCGATGTTCTTCGCCGCCGGCGCCTACGGCCTCGGCATCATCCTCAAGCTGCTCGCCCCGGCGGGCATGCCCGAGTCGGTGACGTTCATCGTCGCGATCGTGCTGACGCTGCTCATCGCGCTGGTGCTCGGCAACCTGGTCGGGGCGCTCGCGCTGCGGGTCACCGGCATCTCGTTCGCCATGGTGACGCTCGCCGTCGCGCAAGCGATGAACGTGCTGATCCGCCGCAACGTGGGCGGCCTCACCGGCGGCGAGGAGGGCGTGACCCTCACGGTCGCCGTCGTGCCCGACTTCCTGGTGGGTGTCGTCAACACGCGCAACCTCTACTGGATGGCACTCGCGATCCTCGTGATCGTCTACCTGGCCTGCGTCTGGGTCGAGCGGTCGCGCCTCGGGCACGTCGTCGCCGCCGCCCGCGAGAACGAGCTGCGCGTGACGGTGCTGGGCCTGCGCCCCTACCTGGTGCGCCTGTTCCTCTTCGCCGCCGCGGCGGTGCTCGCGGCCGTCGCCGGCATCGGCTTCATGCTGCTGCAGTCGAGCGCCACCCCGCGCATCTCGACGAGCGACTTCACCCTCACGCTGCTCGTCATCGTCGTGCTCGGCGGCGTCGGCTACCGCTGGGGCGCGATCGTCGGCGGCATCATCTACACGCTGCTCGACCAGCGCCTCGCGGCGCTCGCGTCGGCCGACTGGATCGAGGCGCTGCCCGACGTGCTGCGCATCCCGCTGTCGGAGCCGCTGTTCATCCTGGGCATGCTGTTCGTCGCCGTCGTGATGTTCGCCCCCGGCGGCATCGTCGGCCTCTCGCACCGGCTCACGAGCCGACGCGGCAGCAAGAAGGAAGTCGAGCAGCCCGCAGTGCTGCAGGACATGGAAGCCTAGGCAGATGCCCGACGCCGCGACGACGCAGCCCCCGCTCACCCAGCCCCCGCTCACGCTGGGCCCGCTCACCCCGGGCCCGCTCACGCTGGGCCGCTGGACGAGCGATCGGGCCGCGACCGAGCCCGGCCGCCCGGCGATCGTCGACCGCGGCGTCACCGTCTCCTACGGCGAGCTCGAGGCCCGCGCCACGGCGCTCGCCCACGCGCTCGGTGAGGCCGGCCACGGTCGCGGCGCCCGCATCGCGACCATCACCGGCTCGACCGCCGACCAGGTGGTGCTGCTGTTCGCCTGCGCGAAGGCGGGCGCGATGCTCGTGCCGCTGTCGTGGCGGCTGACGCCGCGCGAGCTGGCCGAGCAGCTGGCGATCGCCGACCCCTCGCTGCTGCTCGTCGAGGACGACCACCGGCTCGTCAGCGAGGCCGCGCTCGAGCGCCTGGGCGACCGCCGCATCCCCACCACCACCCTGGGGTCGGCGGGCGTCGAGGCACAGGTGCCGGATGCGCTGCGGCCCGTCGGGCACGGATCCCCGGCCGACGACGACGGCCTGCTCATGCTCTTCACCTCGGGCACCACGAGCGCCCCCAAGGCGGTCGTGCTCAGCCACGCCAACTGCGCCTGGAGCAACCTCGCCCTCTCGCGCGCCACCCCGATGACGCAGGACGACGTGGTGCTGCAGGTGCTGCCGCAGCACCACGTGGCCGGCTGGAACATCCAGCCGCTGCTCGCCTGGTGGGTCGGCGCGCGCGTGGTGCTCGAGCGCACCTTCGATGCCGGTCGCGCGCTCGCGCTCATCGAGCGGCACCGCGTCACCGCCACGATGGGCGTGCCCACCACCTACCGCGCGCTCATCGCGCACCCCGACTTCGCCTCGCGCGACCTGTCGAGCCTGCGCACCGCCATCGCCGGCGGCGGCATGCTCGACCAGCGCGCCGCCCAGCAGCTGCGGCAGCACGGCGTGCCCGTGCTGCAGGGCTACGGGCTCACCGAGGCGTCGCCCAACGTCGCGCTCGCGCGCGACGCCTCCGACGACGGCACGGTCGGCCGCCCCTACCCGCACGTCGACGTGGCGCTGCTCGTCGACGGTCAGGTGCACCACGAGCCCGGCACCGGCGAGCTGCTCGTGCGCGGGCCGGCCGTCTTCCAGGGCTACTTCCGCGACCCCGAGGCGACCGCCGCGGCGCGGCTGGGCGCGTGGCTGCGCACCGGCGACCTCGTCGCTCGCGACGCGGCCGGACGCATCCGCATCGTCGACCGCGTGAAGGACATCGTGCGCTCCGGCGCCGAGTCGATCGCGCCGATCGAGGTCGAGCTGGCGCTGCTCGAGCATCCGGCGGTCGCCGAGGCCGCCGTCGCCGGCGTGCCGAGCGAGCGCTGGGGCGAGGAGCTCGTCGCCTGGCTGGTGCTCGCCGACCCCGCCGACGAGGCGAGCCTGCGCGCCCACCTCGACGGCCGCATCGCCGACTTCAAGCATCCGAAGCGCTTCATCGTCGTCGACGAGATCCCGCGCACCACCAGCGGCAAGCCGCTGCGCCGGGCGCTGATCGCCGGCCTGCAGGCCGCGGCCATCGAGCGGGCGGTGACGCGATGAACGCGCCGAGGACGAAGCGCGGCGAGCAGACGAAGGCCAACCTGCTGGCCGCCGCCGAGCAGGTGTTCGCCGAGCAGGGCTACCAGGCCGCGTCGATCTCGCGCATCACCGACCGCGCCAACGTCGCCCAGGGCACCTTCTACCTGTACTTCCAGTCGAAGCTCGACCTGTTCGAGCAGCTCGTCGAAGACCTCAACCGGCGCGTGCGCAAGGCGATGAGCGACGGCGCGGCCCGCGGCAGCAACCGCGCAGAGGCCGAGCGCGAGGGCTTCCGCGAGTTCTTCGCCTTCACCGCCGAGCACCCCGCGCTCTACCGCGTCGTGCGCGAGGCCGAGTACGTGTCGCCCGGCGCGATGCGCAACCACTACGAGCGCATCGTCGAGGGCTACCGCGACGGCCTCGAGCGCGCCCGCGCCGCCGGCGAGATCGGCGACATCGACCCGGAGGTCGCCGCCTGGGCCCTGATGGGCGTGGGCGAGATGATCGGCATGCGCTACGTGCTGTGGCCGACGGGGGAGACCGGGGCCTACGGCACCGGCGCCACCCCCGTGCCCGACGACGTCTTCGACGAGATGGTCGCCTTCGTGCAGCGCGCGCTCGGCGCCCCAGCCGCGAGCCCGGCCGGCCCTAGCCCGGCCGCGCTGAGCCCGCACGCACCGGCGCGCCTCGAACCCGCCGCGAACGCGGCCCCCAGCCCCGCCGCGAACGCGGCCCCCAGCCCCGTCGCGACCGCGGCCCCCAGCCCCGCCGCGACCGCGGCGCCCACCCAGGAGGTTCCATGAGCACGCTGACCGGCCGCAGGGCCATCATCACCGGCGGCGCCGCAGGCATCGGCGCCGCGATCGCGCGCTCCTTCGCCGCCGAGGGCGCGCACGTGGTCATCGCCGACCGCGACGCGGCCGCCGCCGAGGCGCTCGCCCAGGAGCTCGGCGGCGAGTCATGGGCCGTCGACCTGCTCGACGTCGCGTCGCTCGAGTCGCTCTCGCTCGAGGCCGACATCCTCGTGAACAACGCCGGCATCCAGCGCGTCGCCCCCATCCAGGAGTACGAGCCGGAGATGTGGCGCCGGATCCACACCCTGATGCTCGAGTCGCCGTTCCTGCTGATCCGCGCGGTGCTGCCGGGCATGTACGAGCGCGGCTTCGGACGCATCCTGAACCTCTCGAGCGTGCACGGCCTGCGCGCATCCGCCTTCAAGTCTGCCTACGTGGCCGCCAAGCACGGCCTCGAGGGGCTGTCGAAGGTGACCGCGCTCGAGGGCGCCGAGCACGGCGTCACCTCGAACTGCATCAACCCCGGCTACGTGAAGACGGCCCTGGTCGAGGCGCAGATCGCCGACCAGGCGAAGACGCACGGGATCCCCGAGTCGGAGGTGCTCGAGAAGGTCATGCTCACCGAGGCCGCGATCAAGCGGCTGGTCGAGCCCGAGGAGGTCGCCTCGCTCGCAACCTGGCTCGCCGGCCCGCACGCCGGCATGGTCACCGGCACCTCCTACGTCATGGACGGCGGGTGGAGCGCCCGATGAGCGCGCCGGGCACCGCGGAGCAGCCGCTCCGCGCCCCCGTCGACGGCGGCGAGCTGGTCGCCACCGTGTGGCGGGCGGATGCGTCGGGGACGCCCGTCGTCGCGATCCACGGGATCACGGCGAACCACCGGTCGTTCTCGCCGCTCGCCGCCAGGCTCGAGTCGCCGCTGCTCGCGGTCGACCTGCGCGGGCGCGGCGGGTCGCGAGCGCTGCCCGGCCCCTACGGGCTGGTGCAGCACGCGGAGGATGTCGCCGCCGCCATGCGCGCCGCCGGCATCGCCCGCGCGATCGTCGTCGGCCACTCGATGGGTGCGTTCGTCGCCGTGCGGCTGGCGAGCGCCCACCCCGAGCTCGTGGCCTCGCTCGTGCTCGTCGACGGCGGGCTGCCGCTGCGGCCGGCGCCTGCGGGCAGCGAGCTGAGCCCCGAGGACGTGCTGGGGCCGGCGATCGAGCGGCTGCGGATGACCTTCGCGTCGACCGACGAGTACCGCGCGTTCTGGCGCCAGCACCCGGCCTTCGGGCCCTACTGGAGCGCCGCGATCGAGGAGTACGTCGACTACGACCTGGTGCCGGTCGACGCGCACGCCGAGGTGGAGTCGGCGACCGGCGCGCTGCGGCCGTCGGCAAACCCCGACGCTGTCGTCGCCAACCTGGTCGAGCTCGACGGGCGCGGCGGCTACGCCGACGCGCTGGTGGGGCTCACGATGCCGATGCTGCTGCTGCGCAGCCCTCGTGGCCTCTTCGACGACAGCCCGGGCCTCTACGATGACGAGTGGCTCGCGACGTGGAGGTCGCGGCTGCCCCAGCTCGAGGTCGGCGACGTCGAGAACACCAACCACTACACGATCCTGATGGGCTCGGGGGTGGACGACGTCGCTGCGGCGGTCGCCCGCCTCGCGCCGGTCGAGCAGAGAGAGGGACGCTGATGGCGATCGACAAGACCTACGGCTCCGCGGCGGAGGCCGTCGCAGACATCCAGGACGGAGCCACGCTCGCGGTGGGCGGCTTCGGCCTCTCCGGCAACCCGATGGCGCTCATCCGGGCGCTCGAGGAGCGCGGCGTCACGGGCCTCAAGGTGGTCTCGAACAACTGCGGCGTCGACGACTGGGGCCTCGGCCTGCTGCTGCGCAACGGCCAGATCGACAAGATGACCTCCTCCTACGTGGGCGAGAACAAGGAGTTCGAGCGCCGCTACCTCTCGGGCGAGCTCGAGCTCGAGCTGACCCCGCAGGGCACGCTGGCCGAGAAGCTGCGCGCCGGCGGCTCGGGCATCGCCGCGTTCTACACCCGCACGGGCGTCGGCACGCAGGTGCAGGAGGGCGGCCTGCCGCAGCGCTACAACGCCGACGGGTCCGTCGCCCAGGCCTCCGAGCCGAAGCCCACCGCGACCTTCGAGGTCGACGGCGAGCCCAAGGAGTTCGTGCTCGAGGAGGCCATCACCACCGACTTCTCGCTCGTGCACGCGCTGCGCGGCGACCGCCACGGCAACCTGGTCTTCAACAAGGCCGCGCGGCAGTTCTCGCCGCCCGCCGCCATGGCCGGCCGCATCTGCATCGCCCAGGTCGAGGAGCTCGTCGAGCCCGGCGAGATCGACCCGGATGCGGTGCACCTGCCGGGCGTGTTCGTCCACCGGATCATCGAGGTCGGCACCGACATCGAGAAGCGCATCGAGCGCCGCACCGTCACCGAATCCGCAAGCACCGAGGAGCGTTGAGATGGCACTGACCCGCAACGAGATGGCCGCGCGCGCGGCGCAGGAGCTCGAGGACGGCAACTACGTCAACCTCGGCATCGGCCTGCCCACGCTCGTGCCCAACTACGTGCCCGCCGACGTGACCGTCGTGCTGCAGAGCGAGAACGGCATCCTCGGCGTCGGCCCGTACCCGACCGAGGAGAACGTCGACCCCGACCTCATCAACGCCGGCAAGGAGACCGTCACGACGCTGCCCGGCACCTCGTTCTTCGACTCGGCGACGTCGTTCGCGATGATCCGCGGCGGCAAGATCGACGCCGCGATCCTGGGCGCCATGCAGGTGTCGGCGGCTGGCGACATCGCCAACTGGATGATCCCCGGCAAGATGGTGAAGGGTCCCGGCGGCGCGATGGACCTGGTTCACGGCGCCGCGAAGGTGATCGTGCTGATGGAGCACGTGGCGAAGGACGGCACGGCGAAGATCGTCGACGAGTGCTCGCTGCCGCTCACCGGCAAGGGCGTCGTCGACCGCATCATCACCGACCTCGCGGTACTCGACGTGACCCCCGAGGGCCTCCGTCTCGTCGAGCTGGCGCCCGGCGTGACGCTCGAGGAGCTGCGCGAGAAGACCGAGCCGGAGATCCTGGCATGACCACGATCCTGGACGGCATCGAGCAGGGGCGCGTCCAGACCGACCGCCTCGACGCATCCGTGCTGCGGCGTTCGGGCGAGGGCGCCGATGCCGACCGCCGGCCGATCGTGCTCATCCACGGCAACGTGTCGTCGTCGCTGTTCTTCCAGCCGCTGATGCTGGCGCTGCCGCGGCCGACGATCGCGATCGACCTGCGCGGCTACGGCGACAGCGAGACGCTGCCGGTCGACGCGACCCGCGGGGTGCGCGACTGGGCCGACGACGTCGCCGGCGTGCTCGACGAGCTCGGCGAGAGCGACGTGCACCTCCTCGGCTGGTCGATGGGCGGCGGGGTGGTCATGCAGCTCATGCTCGACCGGCCCGACCTGATCCGCTCGGTGACGCTGATGGCGCCGGTGCCGCCCTACGGCTTCGGCACGAAGCTCGACGGATCGCCGTGCACGCCCGACGTGGCCGGCACAGGCGGGCCGGGGGCGAACGCCGACTTCATCGCGCGGCTCGCCGCCGGCGACACCAGCGACGACGAGCCGACGAGCCCGCGCAGCGTGTTCCGCTCGAGCTACGTCGCGCCCGGCTTCTCGGACGACTACGAGGACCTCTGGGTGGAGTCGATGCTGTCGACGAAGACCGGTCCCGACAACCAGCCAGGAGACGGCGTCGCGTCGGAGTCGTGGCCGGGGTTCGGGCCGGGATCGCGCGGCGTGCTCAACACGATGTCGGCCGCGCACCTCGACCTCACCGGCATCGTCGACCTCGACAAGAAGCCGGCGATCCTGTGGGTGCGGGGCGCGCACGACGCGATCGTCGGCGACGAGTCGTTCTTCGACTTCAACACGCTCGGCAAGCACGGCATCGTGCCCGGCTGGCCGGGCGAGGAGGTCGCGCCGCCGCAGCCGATGCTCGCGCAGACGCGCGCGGTGCTCGAGCAGTACGCGGCGAACGGCGGCTCCTACGAGGAGGTCGTCTTCGAGGGCGCCGGTCACTCGCCGCACCTCGAGGACCCCGAGCGGTTCCGCCAGGTGCTGCTCGCGCACGTCGACGCGAACGACTGAGCACCGCCCGCGCCGCAGCAGCTGCGCCACAGCTGCGCTCGAAGCGTGGGGGTCTGCGGCGCGCAGCACTGCGGGGACGCGCGTCAGCGAGCATCGATCGTGAGCGTGCATCGATCGTGAGCGACGATCTGGCCGCTCAGGTGCGCATGACGATGTGCGCGGGTGGCCCCAGGTCGAACGCAGCCTCATGGAGCCGCGATCGCAGGCGCCCGCGCACCACCTGGCGCACCACCTGGCGCACCCGTTGCTCGACGGTGCGGCCGCGGTGCCGAGCGCGGCGGCGCGGTGGACGCGCGGCGAGCGCCGGTGGCGGGTCGGGCAGCCTGACGGCCAGGCTCGGGACGGCGCCGGCGGCGAGGGCGCCGGTGGTGCCGCGCTTGCATGCGTCCCGGACGGTCGCAGCGGCGATCGTCGCGCCGATGCTCCGGCTCGAGACCGCGACAGGCTGGGTCGCTGGAGTGCGGCCGGTGCGGGCGTAGCGATCTGCGGAGCGCAGGTCGGGCACGATGCGCCAGCTGCCTGCCTCGGCGCCGGCCCTCTCGATGCGGAGTCGGCCGGCGTGGATCTCGTGATGGTGGTACGCGCACACGAGGATGCCGTTGTCGATGTCGGTGGGTCCGCCGAGCTCCCACGGCACGATGTGGTGGGCTTCGCACCAGGCGGCGGGCATGCCGCATCCGGGCACGCGGCAGCCCTTGTCGCGGGCGGCGAGCGCGCGTCGCTGGGCGCGGTTGAACAGCCGCTCGGTGGTGCCGAGCGACAGGACGTGGCCGGCGCCGTTGACGACGGCGTGGTGGACGCGTGCCTCGCAGCCGAGCCGCCCGATCGTCTCGATCGGCACGAGGCTGCCGGTGTGCTCGATCGTGAGGACACGGTCGGGGTGGTCGGTGCCGTGCAGGTAGGCGTCGTAGGCGTCGATGGTGCCGGTGAAGACGAGCGTGGGTGGCTCGGCTCCGGCGACGGGCGCGTCGCCGGAAGCGGCATGGGCCTGCACGAGCCCGAGGAGCACGTCGTGCCGCTTCTGCTCGGGGGTGCGGTCGTCGACGACGCCGATGCCGTCGGCGCTGGGCTGCCCGTTCGCGTCCACATCCCGGCCGCAGTCGCAGCCTGCGCCGTCGCCAACGCTGACGCCAGCGCCATCGCAGCGGTCGGCGCAGGGTCCGTCACGGAACGCGACCTTCACGCGCGGACTGCTGTACGCATCCAGGACCGCTTTGAGGGCGGAGCCGCCCTCAGGCGGGGAGATCACCTGCAGCTCCCACATGCCGTCTGCGCGCTGCCGCAGCCGCGCCGACCGCATCGCCCGCTGCCGCTCGGCGGTCGGCAGCACGCCGTCAGGGTCGAGCATCGCGACGTAGACGCGCGCCTGCGTCACCAGCAGCTCCGGCACCAGCGGGAAGGCAGGATCGGTGGCCGCTTCGACGAGCGCGTTCTCGGCCCACGCGAGCAGCGCGAGCTCGGCGCGCGGCGCTGCTGGTTCGAGCTGCTGCACGATCGCCTGCGCCTGCGCGAGCGAGAGCTCGCCGTCGCCGAGCGCGTCGGCGACGGGCGGGTACCTGGTGGCGATCTCGCCCCCGGTGAGGCTGACCGCAGGGGCGGTCAGTGCGGCCAGCGCGATGAGCGCCTGCGCGGCGCTGGCTCGGATCCCGAAGGCTGAGGCGACCGCCTCCTTCGCGCTGCGGTGCCCGAGCCGGCGGCACATCGCCTCCTCCGCCGGGCCCTTCGACCGCCCAGCGATCTGGGCGGCCAGCCGCACCTGCAGCCCGTCGACGATGCGCGAGAGCTCGGCAGCGCCGGCCAGGATCGCCTCGAGCTCAGCAGGCGTGGCCCGGGCGAGGGAGGCGGCATCGGCGAGGACGGCGCGCGCAGCGACGACCGCCGCTGCCGTTGCCTGCTCCGCCTGCGTCACCATCGACCCCTCCGTCACGACGACCCTAGATCTGGCCACCCACATCCGCCCCCGTCGCCACCAAGGTAGATGCGACCGCCCACATGCCCGTCGGTCGAGGTGATCGCACGGGATCGGTGGCTGGATCCGGCTCCGGTCGACAGCAGCGAGGGCCCCGCATCTGCTGATGCGGGGCCCGGCTGTCGTGCGGTGACTACTCGGCCGCAGTGAGCCCGTCGACGTACTCCTGGTTCTCGGTGATCCAGGTGGCGACGATCTCGGGGTAGTCGCTCTGCGAGGCGTCGCTGTTGAACATGGCGTTCTCGAGCGAGAAGAGCAGCTCGGAGTCCATCTCGAACGCCTGCAGCCACTCGGTGAGCTGCGGGAAGTCCTCCTCGAAGCCGGTGCGGGCGATCGAGTGGATGCCCTCGGCGGCGCCGAGCGTGCCCTCCGGGTCCTCGAGGTCGCGGATCGCGAACTCGTCGTAGGCCCAGTGCGGGCGCCACAGCGTGACCACGATGTTCTCGCCCGACTCGAGGGCGCCGCTCAGCTCGGCCAGCATCGCGGGGGTCGACGAGGTCGTGAACTCCATGCCCTCGAGGCCGTAGGTCGGGATGACCTGCTCCTGCGTGGCCTTCGTGAGGCCGGCGCCGGGCTCGATGCCGATGATGCGGTTGTCGAACGCGTCGGCGTTGGCCGCGAGCTCGTCGATCGAGGTGATCGGGGCATCCTCGTTCACGGCCAGCGTGAGCACCGCGTCGTCGTTCCAGGAGCCCAGGTCGACGAGGTCGCCCTCGAACTCCTCCAGGTAGTCGGCGTGCGTCATCGGCAGCCAGCCGTCGAGGGTGACGTCGTAGTCGCCGCCCGCGACGCCCGCGAAGACGGGGCCGGCGTCGGCGTACTCGAGCTCGACGTCGTAGCCCTGCTCCTCGAGGATCGCCTCCCACAGGTAGGAGACGGCCTCGCCCTCGGGCCAGCCGTTGAAGACGCCGATCGTGAGCTCGGTCTGGTCGCTGGTCGCCGCGGCGCCGCCCTCGGGGGCCTCGGTCTGCGTGCCGCTCGCCGAGCAGCCGGCCAGGGCCAGGGCTCCGACGGCGGCGACGGCCGCGACGCGGATGTATCGCTTGTGCATGCTGTGTCCTCTCGTTCCGTATGGTGTTTCGTCCGTCGGCGGCCGCAGGCTGCGGTCGCCGAAAGCGTCAGCGGCCGCGCAGCGCGGCCGGCTCGGTGTCGTCGGTCGTCGGCGCGACCATCCCGGGTGCCGTCAGCGTCGGCGCGCCGGTGTTGGCGCCAGCAGATGCTTCTGCCGCTGCGCCGGAGCGGCGCGCTCGCAGCCGCGCCACCGGGCTGTGCTGCTGCGGGCTGCCGAGCGCGTTGGTGACGCGGTCGAGGATGATCGCGAGGATCACCACGGACAGGCCCGCCTCGAAGCCCAGGCCCACGTCGATGCGCTGCAGCGCCTGCACGATGTCCTGGCCGAGGCCGCCGGCGCCGACCATCGCGGCGATGACGACCATCGACAGCGACAGCATGATGATCTGGTTGACGCCGGTCATGATCGTGGGCAGCGCCAGCGGCAGCTGGATCTGGCGCAGGATGCGGCCCGGCGACGCGCCGAACGCGCTGCCCGCCTCGACGATCTCGTGGTCGACGCCGCGGATGCCGAGCTCGGTGAGCCGCACGCCGGGAGCCATCGCGAAGGCGATGGTGGCGATGATGCCGGGCACCACGCCGATGCCGAACAGGATGATCGCCGGGATCAGGTAGACGAACGCGGGCATCGTCTGCAGGAAGTCGAGCACCGGCCGCACGATCGACGAGACCGAGTCGGAGCGGGCCGCCCAGATGCCGAGCGGGATCGCGATGAGCAGGGCGAAGAAGGCTGCGACGATCGTCAGCGCGAGGGTCGCCATCGCGTTGTCCCACTGGTCGACCAGCACGATCGCGACGAGCCCTACCAGGGTGCCGACGCCCATCCGCCAGCCTCGTGCGAGCAGGGCGAGCACGGTCAGCACCAGGATCATGACGATCGCGGGCGGCTCGGTGAACACCCATTCGGCGACGTCGAACAGGCCGTTCACGAGCGCGCGGATCACGTCGAAGAGCACCGCGAGGTTGACGGTGATCCAGTCGACGCCCGTCTCCACCCAGTCGCCGAGCGGCAGGCGCACGTCATCGAGCATCGGAGGCCTCCTGGAGGTCGTGGGCCGCCTGCGACGCGTCGAGCGTCTGCGTGACGAGCGCGGGGTCGAGGGCGGGCGGCAGGTCGACGATCGCCATCTCGGCGGTGTCGCTGCTGACGTTGCCGAGCGCGGCGAGCAGCATCACCCGGGGGATCACGCCCAGCAGCCGGCCGCCGTCGCCGACGACCGCGATGGGCAGTCCGCTGGTGATCGCGAGCTCCGGCAGGTCGGCGAGGCTCGTCTCGGGGCCCACGCGGTGCATGTCGGCGTCGATCAGCGGGCGCAGCTCGCGCTCGCCGCGCTGCACGGCGCGCAGCACGTCGCGGTCGCGCACGGCGCCGAGCACGGTGCGGCCGGGGCCGGTGACCAGCAGCGCCGAGCTCTGCACGTCGCGCATGGCCTTCAGCGCCCCGCGAGGGCCGACGGTGACGGGCACGGATGCGGCGGGCGGCTCCATCACGCTGGCGGCGGTGAGCACGCGGGTGCGGTCGACGTCCTGCACGAACTGCGCGACGTAGTCGTTGGCGGGGTCGGTGAGGATCTCCTCGGGGCTGCCGATCTGCACGATGCGGCCGTCGCGCATGACGGCGATGCGGTCGCCGAGGAACATGGCCTCGTTGAGGTCGTGCGTGATGAAGACGATGGTCTTGCCGAGCTCGGCCTGCAGCTCGACGAGCTGCTCCTGCATCTCGCGGCGGATCAGCGGGTCGAGGGCGCTGAACGCCTCGTCCATGAGCAGCACGGGGGTGTCGGCGCAGAGGGCGCGGGCGATCCCGACGCGCTGCTGCATGCCGCCCGAGAGCTCGCTGGGCAGGCGGTGCTCCCAGCCTGCGAGGCCGACGCGCTGCACGACGTCGCGGGCGAGCTCGAGCCGGCGCTCGCGGTCGACGCCCTGGATCTCGAGCCCGTAGGCGACGTTCTCGAGCACGGTGCGGTGGGGGAGCAGTGCGAAGTGCTGGAAGACCATCGACACCTGCGAGCGGCGCACGGCGCGCATCCGCTTCGCGTCGATGCCGGTGACCGGCTCGCCGTTGATCTCGACGGTGCCGCGGGTGGCCTCGAGCAGGCCGTTGAGCATGCGGATGAGCGTCGACTTGCCCGAGCCCGACAGCCCCATGACCACGAAGATCTCGCCACGGCGCACCTCGAAGGAGGCGTCGATGACGGCGGCGGTGCCGAGCTTCGCGACCTCGTCGCGGGTGGCGCCTGCGGCCAGTCGGTCGGCTGCTTCTCTGCCTCGTCGGCCGAAGACCTTCGTGAGGCCGTCGACGCGCACGGCGACGGCGTCGGTCGGGGTTGCAGGTGGCTGCACAGTCTCTCCTGTCACGCCTCGTGGGCGTTCAGCGAAGGACGGGTGCCACCGCGCAGCGGTGTGTCGTCTGCCGTTCATGGGCGATCGAGATCGCCTGCGAAGCGGCACCATACGCTCGTCGCGCGGCTGGAGGGCTCGACGGTCGCGTCCGATGGATCGGCGGCCAGTGGTCGGCCACCGCACATTCACCGTACGCATAGCCAGAACGTGCAGTTTGGGCACGAGTCGCTGAGATCCGCGGAAAATCAACGATGCCGAGCCGGGCTCAGCGGCGGATCGTGATGCTTTCGTTATAGCGAGGCGCCGCGCGAGCGACGCTCACGCCGCTGCTTCGACCGGCCTCACTGCCACCACGGCCGCTCGCGCTGCGCCGCGCGTCGCCGCGCCTCGAGCTCGGCCACCTGCTCGTGCCGCTCGCCGATCTCGTGGATCGCCGAGACGCACTTCGCGACCAGCGACTCGATGTCGTCGAGCTCGTGCCGCTTCGCCGCCCCGATGATGATCGCCGCGCACGCCTCGGCGTCGCCGCCGGCGTCGTGGTGGCGGAAGTCGTCGAAGCCCGCCGCCAGCGCCGCCACCGGCAACCGGTACGACTCGAGCGTGTAGGTCTTGCGGGCGATGCGCAGCGAGTCGGTCCAGCGCATGTCGGGCACCGCGAGGTGCGCCGCCTTCGCCGCCGCTCGCATCACGCCCTTGTCGAAGCCGGCGTTGTGGGCGACGTAGACGTCGTCGCCGCCGAACTCCAGGATCAGCCGCTGCGCCTCGACCCAGTCGGGCGCGCCCAGCACCTCGTGCGCCCGGATGCCGTGGATCTTCGTGTTCCACTCCCAGAACTCGTCGTAGGGCGCGGTCGGGCGGAGGAGCGTCGCGTGGCGGTCGACCACCATGCCGTCGCGCACCTTCACGAGCCCCACGGCGCACGCCGACGCGGCGTTGCCGTTGGCGGTCTCGAAGTCGATTGCCGTGAAGTCGAGCGCCATGTCTGACAGTCTTCCAGGCCCCGCCCACACGTCGTGACCGACCGCATCCGCCCGATCGCGTCTGCGACGATGGAGCCATGACGAACCCCATCCTCGACGCGCTCAGCACCATCGACGCCGACGACCACGCCGGCGCGTGGGCGGTCGTGCGCGACGCCGTGCTGGTGGTGCCGGCGGTCGTCGAGAACCCGCGCGACCCCGAGTCGGGCCGGTTCCTGGTGGTGCCGCACGGCGAGCTGCAGCTGGTGGTGGCCTTCACCGAGACGCGCCGCATCGGCGGCTTCGTCACGCGCACGCGGCGGCACCTGAAGCTGAGCGGCGCCGAGCTGGTCGCGGCGATCCCGCCGGGCCACGCGATCGTGCTCGACCCGGGGCATGACGACGGCCGGGTGTTCCTGCCCGAGGTGCTCGCTGGCGAGGCCAGCGAGGCCGGGTAGCGCGGGCAGGCGCCGGGCACGGCGCCGAGCGCGCCGGAAGAGGGGCGTTGACAGCGCACTTGCATTTTGCAAGCATCGGGGCATGAGCCTCTTCATCACCTGCCCGGTCGAGAGCGTCGAGCGCGCGACCGCCTTCTACACCGCCCTCGGATGGCCGCTGAACGCCGAGATGTCGGATCACAACGTGGCGTGCTTCGCGATCGCGCCGGAGCAGTACGTCATGCTCGGCAGCCGCGAGATGTACGCCAGCGTCGGCGGGACCGAGGGCGTCGTCGGCGGGCCCGACACGCCCTCGAAGGTGACCGTCTCGTTCGACCTCGGCAGCCGCGAGGCCGTCGACGAGCTCGTCGAGCGCGCCGGCGCGGCGGGCGGCCGGGTCGGCGACACCGACGACTATCCCTTCATGTACCAGCGCCAGTTCGACGACCCCGACGGCTACCACTACTCGCCGTTCTGGATGAAGCCGGACGCCGACCCCGCCGCGTGAGCGACCTGGCGGCGGCCCTCGACGTCGTCGGATCGCGGTGGGCTCTCCTCATCGTCGAGCGGCTCCTCGACGGGCCGCAGCGCTACGGCGACCTGCAGCGCGAGCTCGGGGTGCCGACGAACATGCTCGCGACGCGACTGCGCGAGCTCGAAGCGGCCGGCGTGCTGTCGCGACTGCCGCTGCGGCACAACACCCGGGCGTATGCCCTGACGGATCGCGGGCTCGCCTTGCGCGAGGCGATCGTCGCGCTCGCTCGCTGGGGCGCCGAGAAGTCCTAGGCCGGCGAGCTCTATGCGCCGACGCGCGTTGCGTCGCCGCCGCGGCCCCGCGCGCGGTCGATGCGCGCTAGGAGCAGGCGCCGACCAGCTCGAGCCGCTCGACGGCGCCCGAGACGCCCTCGAGCGCGGTGACGGCGCTGACGACGCTCGTGTCGATGACGACCTCGGTCGCGGGGGAGCGGCCGTAGCTGACGAAGGTCCAGACGTTCTCCTCCTGCGCCACCTCGAGCCAGTCGACGGCGCCGACCGTGATGCAGCGGCTCGTCGACGGTGCGGGCTCGGGCATGCCGCAGCGCAGCGTGACCGCGCTCGGGTCTCCCCAGGCGGCTGTGGCCTGCGCGGTCGTGTCGCGGCGGTCGAGCGGCTCGTTGCCCGTCTGCTCACCGAGCTGCTGCGGCAGCGTCAGCACGACGCTCGCGCAGCCCGGGTCGGCGGCGTCCTCGGCCGGAGGCAGGTTCACCGCGCGCGCGCAACCGGTCAGCGTCAGCAGGGCGACGGCGGCGGCAAGCAGGGGGAGGCGGCGCATCCCTCGAGCCTATCGATGGCGGGTGGGCGGCGGCGGTCGCGAGCGGGCGAGCATGCACGCTCGATCGGGTCGAGCGTGGCACGAGCCGCTGTCGACGGTCGGCGATGCGCTCAGCCCGATCGAGCGCGGGCTCGGCCGGGCGACCAGCGGCTAGCGTTGCCAGCATGGACGACGCCACGCTGCACGAGGTCGGCGAGCTCGAGGCGCTGCGGCGCTTCCTGCCGCTCCTGCCCACCGGCAGCGCGACCGAGGTCGGCCCGGGCGACGACGCTGCGGTCGTGCGCGCCCCCGACGGCCGCTTCGTCGTCACCACCGACACGATGCTCGAGGGCGCCGACTTCAGGCTGGGCTGGTCGCGCTGGCACGACCTCGGCTGGAAGGCCGTCGCCACCAACCTCATCGACGTGGCCGCCATGGGTGCCCGGCCGACCTCGCTGGTGGTGGCGCTCGCGGTCGCCCCGTCGACGCGCGTCGCCGACCTCGAGGAGTTCGCGCGTGGCCTCGCCGACGCGATCGCCGCGATGGCGCCCGGCTGCGGCGTCGTCGGCGGCGACCTCGGCACCGCCCCGCACGCGACGATCGCCGTCACGGCGTTCGGCGACCTCGAGGGCCGGAGCCCGGTGCTGCGCAGCGGGGCGAGGGCGGGGGATGCGGTGTGGTGCGTCGGTGGGCTCGGCGCGGCCGCGACGGGGCTGCGGCACCTCTTCGCGGAGGCCGTCGACGAGGCGGCGGTGGCCGTGCGCGAGGCGGCCGACCGGTTGCGCGCCGGCGCGCACGCCGCGGCGATCGAGGCGCAGCTGGCGCCGGTGTCGCCGATCGCCGTCGGCACCCTGCTGGCCGACCTCGGCGCGACCGCGATGCTCGACGTCTCCGACGGGCTCGCGCTCGACGCGGCGCGGATCGCCCGCGCCTCCGGCGTGCGGATCGCGCTCGAGCGCGCCGCTGTGCAGGAGGCGTCCCGGGGCGCGACGCTCGATGCGGCGCTGCACGGCGGGGAGGACCACGCGCTGCTGGTGACCCTGCCGGCCGACGTGACGCCGCCGGTCGAGCTGGCCGGGCACCCGGTGCACCGCCTCGGCACGGTGGAGGCGGTGGGCGGCGGCCACGACGCATCCGCCCGCTCCTTCGGTGTCACGCTCGACGGCGAACCGCTCGAGCCCCGCGGCTGGGACCCGTACCGCGCCGCGTGACCGCGGCCCGCGCCCGCACCGGTACGCGCCTGCGGGTGCGGGCCGTCACGACCCGCAGTTCGGTACCGCTGTCGCGACGCCGGCGCCGGCGCCGACCTGCTTTGCCGGTACGCAACTGCGAGTGCGAGCGGTCGCGACCCGCAGATCGGTACCGGAACCGCGAGGCGGGCGCCAGCGCAGCCCGCCTACCCCTCGGTGGTCGCCAGGAAGTGCAGCGTCGTGTCGCCGTAGCGCCGCGCCCGCTCGAGCTCGAGATCGCCGGGCAGCTCGAGGTCGCCCGCGCGCCGCGCCTGCTCGACGACCACCACGGCCGGGTGCACCAGCAGCGGCGCGAGCTCGGCCAGCACGCCCGCGAGCTCGTCGGCGGGCAGGTCGTAGGGCGGGTCGATGAACACCAGGTCGAAGCGGCGGCCCGAGCGGTTGAGGTACTGCGAGGCGGCGACCTGCTCGACCAGCGCCCTCGCGGCCCCCGACTTCGCGACGGAGTCGGCGTTGCGCTGCGCGACCTTCGCGGCTGCGCGGTCGCGCTCGACGAGCACCACCGACTCGGCGCCGCGGCTGGCGGCCTCGAGGCCGAGCGCGCCGGAGCCGGCGAACAGGTCGAGCACCAGCGCCCCGTCGCACAGGCCGCGGGCGTCGAGCGCCCCGAACATCGCCTCGCGCACGCGCTCGGACGTCGGCCGGGTGCCCTGCGCGGGCACGTGCAGCTTCACGCCGCCAGCGAGGCCTCCGATGATGCGCGTCACCGCTCCATCCTGGCGCATCCGCCGGGCGCCGTCATGCGGGGAGGGTGCGCACGCATGCTGCACAGGGCGAGCGGATGCGTCGGCCCGCGTCGGCAGGGCCGTCTACCCTGGGCGGGTGGCGAAGCAGGCGGCTGACGGTGCGCTCCCCGAGGGGTTCGAGCGGCCGCTCGAGCGCATCCTCGGCAAGGCGCTCGCGGGCAAGCTGCAGCGCGCGTTCGGCATGCAGACCGTTGGCGACCTGGTCTGGCACCTGCCGCGCCGCTACGCGAAGCGCGGCGAGCTGACCGATCTGCGGAGCCTCGTGCCTGGCGAGCACGTGACCGTGATCGCGAGGGTGAAGAGCGTCGAGACGCGTGACCTGCAGCGCGACGGCAAGGGGCGGCCGCGCACCCTCACGACGATCACGATCACCGACGGGGAGAGCTCGCTCGACACCGCGTTCTTCAACCAGCCGTGGCGCACCGGCGAGCTGCACCAGGGCGTCACCGCGCTCTTCTCCGGCACCGTCGGCGTCTACAAGAACCGTCGGCAGCTGGCGCATCCCACCTACGAGGCCTTCGACGAGGAGGCGGGCGTCGACGCCGAGCAGTGGGCGCTGCAGCCGGTGCCGATCTATCCGGCGACGGCGACCGTCACCACGAAGCAGCTCGAGGGCGCGGTCGCGCTGGTGCTCGACAAGCTGACCGAGGGCGAGTGGGGCGAGCCCGCCGACCCGCTGCCCGCCGAGGTGCGCGCCGAGCACGGCCTCATGCCGCTCGGCGAGGCGCTGCGCATGGCGCATCAGCCGGGGCTCGAGCAGGACGCCTACCGCGCCCGCCACTCGCTCGCCTGGCACGAGGCGTTCCTGCTGCAGACCTACCTGCTGGCGACCCGCGACTGGTTCGACACGCTGCCGACCGCGCCGCGACTGCCGGGCCGGCTGCTCGAGCGCTTCGACGCGGCGCTGCCCTGGCAGCTCACCGACGACCAGCGGCAGGCGGGCGCCGCGATCGCCGCCGACCTCGCCAGCGGCACCGCCATGCACCGGCTGGTGCAGGGCGAGGTGGGCTCCGGCAAGACCGTGGTCGCCACCCGCGCGATGCTGGCGGTGGCCGAGTCGGGCGGGCAGTCGGCGCTGCTCGCGCCCACCGAGGTGCTGGCCGTGCAGCACCTGCGCTCGATCACCCGCGCCCTCGGGCCCGACCTCGCCGCCGAGCTGCAGCCGACCCTGCTCACCGGCCAGATGCCCGCGGCCGACCGCAGGCGCGCGCTGCTGTCGATCGCGGCGGGCCAGGCGCGCATCGTCGTCGGCACGCACGCGCTGCTGAGCGAGAGGACGACCTTCGCCGAGCTCGCGCTGGTCGTGATCGACGAGCAGCACCGCTTCGGCGTCGCCCAGCGCGAGGCGCTGCGCTCGAAGGGCCTGCACCCGCACACGCTGGTGCTCACCGCCACCCCTATCCCGCGCACGATCGCGATGACCGCGTTCGGCGACCTCGACGTGTCGACCATCCGCTCGCTCCCGGCGGGGCGCAGCCCCATCCAGACGTTCGTGATCGACCCGCAGACGCAGCCGGGCCACTTCCACCGCGTCTGGGCGCGGATGCGCGAGGAGCTCGACGCCGGCCGCCAGGCCTTCGTCGTCTGCCCGGCGATCTCGCCCGGCGATCTCGAAGGCATCGATCGTGAGGAGCAGGCCGATGAGGGCGGCGGCCGACCGCTTCCGCCCGTCGACGACGTGCAGACGACGATCGGCCGGCTGCGTGGGCTGAAGCCGCTCGTGGGCAAGGTGATCGCCCAGCTCACCGGCGCCGACTCGACCGAGCAGAAGGATGCGGTCATGCGCGCGTTCCGCGCCGGCGAGATCGACGTGCTGGTCGCGACGACCGTGATCGAGGTGGGCGTCGACGTGCCGAACGCCACGATGATGGTGGTGCTCTCGGCCGACCGGTTCGGCGTCTCGCAGCTGCACCAGCTGCGCGGTCGGGTGGGTCGTGGCGAGCACGCGGCAGTGTGCATGCTCGTCTCGGCGGTCGATCCTGCGAGCATCGCCCGCGAGCGGCTCGACGCGGTCGCCGGCACGCTCGACGGCTTCGCGCTCGCCGAGGTCGACCTCGAGCAGCGCGGCGAGGGCGACGTGCTCGGCGTCATGCAGTCGGGCGGCCGCTCCGGGCTGAAGGTGCTGCGGGTGGCCCGCGACGGGTCGATCATCGAGGCCGCGCGCGACGCCGCCCGGGCGGTGCTCGACGTCGACTCCACGCTGGTCGAGCACCCGGCCCTCCGGCTCGCGGTGCACCGCCGGCTCGACCCCGACGCCCGCGCAGCGCTCGTCACCGCCTGACGGGTCGCGGGACGACGTCGGGTCTGTGACGCGCAGGAGCCCGCGAACCGCAGTCGCGAGTCATAGCCCGCGCACGGGGGACCGTTCACCTGCGGCCTTATAGGCTGGCGGCATGCCTCGCATCGCCGTCGTGCCCGGTTCGTTCGACCCCGTCACCCTGGGTCACCTCGATGTGATCGCGCGCGCCGCGAAGATCTTCGACGAGGTGCACGTGGTGGTGACGCACAACCCCGACAAGCACGCGTTCCTGCCGGTGGTCGAGCGCGAGGCGCTCATCGAGCGGGCGATCGACGAGGCGCGCATCGAGGGCCAGATCAGCATCGCCAACTGGTCGATGGGCCTGCTCGTCGACTACTGCCAGCAGGTGGGCGCAGAGGTGCTGGTCAAGGGCATCCGCACGTCGACCGACCTCTCGTACGAGACGCCGATGTCGATCGTGAACCGCAACCTCGCGGGCGTCGAGACCATCTTCATGCTGCCGAACCCCGAGAACGCGCACGTCTCCTCGAGCCTGGTGCGCCAGGTGAGCGAGCTGGGCGGCGACATCAGCCCCTACGTGCCGCGCGCCGTCGCCACCTTCCTGCAGCAGCGATGAGCGATCACGGGGGCGGCCCCGGTCCCGAGCTCGGCGACGACCGCGGACCGAGCGCCGACCTCGAGGTCCGCGCCGTTCGCGGCATCGGCGAGATCCGCCCCGGTGACGACCTGCCGCAGCTGGTGGCCGACGCGATCGCCCCGCTCGCGCCGCGCGACGGCGACATCGTCGTCGTCACCAGCAAGGTCGTGTCGAAGGCCGAGGGACGCATCCGCCCCGCCGCCGAGCGCGAGCAGGCGATCACCGACGAGTCGGTGCGCCTGGTGGCCTCCCGTGCCTTCCCGGGCGGCATCACGCGCATCGTCGAGCACCGCACGGGCCTCGTGCTGGCCGCGGCGGGCGTCGACGCGTCGAACACCGACGACGGCACGATCCTGCTGCTGCCGGTCGACTCGGATGCGTCGGCTCGCGCGATCGCCGAGCGGCTGCGGTCCCGATACGGGGTTGCGGTGGGCGTCGTGGTCAGCGACACGCTCGGCCGCGCCTGGCGGGTCGGCCAGACCGACGTGGCGATCGGGGCCGCCGGCATCCGGGTGCTCGAGCCGCTCACCGGCCAGCTCGACGCGAGCGGACGGCCGCTGACCGTGACCGCGCCGGCCATCGCCGACGAGATCGCCGGGGCCGCCGACCTGGTCGCCGGCAAGGCCGACGGGGTGCCGGTGGTGCTCGTGCGCGGCCTCGGGCGTCACGTCACGGGGCTCGACGAGCCGGGCGCGGCGCGCCTGGTGCGGCCCTCCGGCGACGACATGTTCCGGCTCGGCAGCGACGAGGCCTACCGGCAGGGGCGCGAGGCGGGCAGGATCGACGCACTGGCCGAGGCAGGGGCACGCGAATGACGACAGAGCAGCAGGCGATCGTCGAGCAGGGCAGCGTGCCCTCCCCGCACGGCCCCGTCACGGTGGGCGAGCGCATCGAGCACGCGGTGCAGAGCGTCATCTCGGGCAAGGCCGCAGAGATCCGCACGGTGCTCACGGTGCTGCTGGCCGAGGGCCACGTGCTGCTCGAGGACGTGCCTGGCGTCGGCAAGACGCAGCTCGCGCGCGCCTTCGCGGCGGCGGTCGGCGGCACGGTGCGACGCATCCAGTGCACGCCAGACCTGCTGCCCAGCGACATCACCGGCATGTCGGTGCTCGACCAGGCGACGGGCGAGCTGCGGTTCCAGCCCGGGCCGGTGTTCGCGAACATCGTGATCGCCGACGAGATCAACCGCGCGAGCCCGAAGACGCAGGCGGCGCTGCTCGAGTGCATGGCCGAGGGGCAGGTGACCGTCGACGGCGTCACCCACAGGCTGCCGACGCCGTTCCTCGTCGTGGCGACGCAGAACCCGATCGACATGGAGGGCACCTACGCGCTGCCCGAGGCGCAGCGCGACCGCTTCATGGTGCGGCTCGAGCTCGGCTACCCCGACGAGGGCGCCGAGCTGGCGATGGTGCAGGCGCGCGAGACCGCGCAGCCGCTCGACGCCGTGCGCCCGGTGCTGACGCAGCAGGAGTTCCAGGCGCAGATCGACGCGGCGTTCGCGGTGCGGGCGCACGAGCTCGTCGAGCGCTACGCGGTGCGGCTGGCGCGGGCGACCCGCGAGCACGCCGAGGTGCGGCTGGGGGCCAGCCCGCGCGCGACGCTGCAGCTGGTGCGCGCCGCGAAGGCTCGCGCGCACCTGCTCGGGCGCGACTGGCTCTCGCCCGACGACGTGAAGGCGCTCGCGCAGCACGTGCTGCCGCACCACCTGGTCATGCACGACCCCCACGCGCGGCACGACGAGGCGCGCGCCGTGGTGGCGCAGGCGCTCGCCGGCACCGTCGCTCCTGTCATGCGGTGATGGACGCCGAGCGGTCGGGCCGCGGGGGAGGGCTGCAAGGCCCCACCGGTACCGACGCCCGGGACGGGCGTCGGCGCTGGGGTCGCGGCGGAGGCCCGAAAGGGCCTCCGCTTCATAGCTCCACCGCGCGATCCAGATGGCGCCTCACCCCGCGCGGCATCGGCCTGCTGCTCGCCGGCCTCGGGCTGGCGCTCGCCGCCTACTGGGATCAGCAGGTGGTGCTGCTGGTGCCGGCCGCGCTGTGCCTCGGCGTGCTGCTGCTGGGCGGCTGGTGGGCGATCGGCGCCGTCGAGCGCGTGCGGCTGGGCGTGCCGGGCGTGATCGCCGAGGGCCAGCGCGCCGACCTGCGCATCGTCGCCGACCGGCGCCAGGCAGGCGCCCGCTGGTCGACGTGGGCGCCCGGCCCCGAGCGGTTCCTGCTGCTCGGGGGCGAGCTCGACGGCATGGGCGCCGCGCACGTGCCGCTCGGCTCGCATCCGCGCGGGCGCTGGCGGCTCGCGCCGGTCGAGGTGATCGCGCTCGACCCCTTCCGTGTGGTGCGCACGACGCGCACCATCGACCCGCGCTCGAGCCTCGTGGTGGGGCCCGAGGTGCTGCCGGTGCCGGAGTCGTCGCTGCGCTCCAACCGCGAGGAGGGCAGGCTCGCGCAGTCCCGCACCGCCGACAACGTCGATGCGATGGTGCGCGAGTGGCGGCCGGGCGACCCGCAGCGCCGCGTGCACTGGCGGCAGAGCGCGAAGCGCGGCCAGCTGATGGTGCGGCAGGAGGCGAACCCGGCGAGCGACGACGACATCGTGGTGGTCGACACCGCCGGTGCCGCGGGTCTCGACCGGGACGCCGAGGATCGGCTGGCGCGCGCCGCGTGCTCGATCGTGCGCGCGCTCGCCGGCCGCGACCACCCCGTGCAGGTGCGGGAGACGGGCGAGCAGAGCATCCCGATGGCCGACTGGCGCGACCCGCAGTCGGCGCTCGCCGCCGTCGCGTCGCTGGCGTGCTCGGAGCGTGCCGGTGACCGAGGCCCGGGAGGGGCCTCGGCGCTGGGGTCGCGGCAGGGGTCCGACAGGGCCGCTGCCCTCAGCTCCTCCGCGCACGTGGTGGCCCTCGAGGAGGCCGCGCCCGAGCAGTGGACGCTCGCGCCGGGCAGCACGCTCTGGCTGGTCGCGCGGCGCGACGCCCCCACGCGCCGCGTCGCGCCCGGCGCGCGGGTGCGCGTGCAGCGCTGGATCGACCGCGTCGGCCCGGTCAGGGAGCTGCGATGAGCGGCACCGCAGGCAGCGACGTGACCGAGTCGCCCGCCTTCGTCGGCGGTTCCGCACCCGACGATGGCCGCGCTGCGGACGGCGGGCGGCCAGAGGCCGGCCGGCGCGAGTCCCGGACGCCCGACGGGGGCAGCGGCCTGATCTCCGCGCTGCCGGCCGGCCCCGTCGAGACCATCGCGCTCGCGGTGCTGCCGATCGCCTGGCTCTTCTCCACCGCCACCGTGCTCGAGCAGGACTGGCTGTGGCCGGTCGTCGGCGCGGTGCTGTCGATGGCGGTCGTCGCGGCGCTGGTGCGATCGGTCTGGCCGGCGTTCGCCGCGACCGGCATCAGCGCGCTGGTCGGCATCGGCTGGATCACGGTCGTGACCGCGGCCGACGAGGCGCTGCTGGGGGTCGTCCCGACGCCGGAGTCGGTCGGGCAGACGCTGCCGGTGCTCGGCGAGGGCATCCAGTCGATCGCCTTCGCGCTGCGCACCCCCATCCCGGCGGAGGGCCCGGTGCTCGCCGCCATCGTCGCCTCGGCCGTCGCGATCGTGCTCCTCGTCGACCTGCTCGGCCACGCCATGCGCGCCCCGGCGCTCGCGGTGCTGTTCTCGGCCTGGCCGCTGCTGCTGCCGATCGCGTTCCGCGCCGACATCCCCTGGTGGCACGCGCTGCCCGGCGTGGCGGCGACCGCGCTCGTGCTGGCCGCGCCGGCCATCGACGAGCGCGTCGCGCAGCGGCGCGACTGGCTCGGCCCGGTGGCGCTCGTCGGCGTCGCCGCGCTCATCGCGGCCGCCGTGCCGCTCGTCGCGCCGAGCCCGCGCGAGGTCGACCTCGACCTGCCCACCATCGAGGAGCTGCTGCGCACGCCCACGCCCGTGCTGCGCACCGACATCGACCTCGGCGACGAGCTGCGGCGGCCCGAGGAGCGGCAGGTCTTCACCTACTCCACCAGCGACGGCCAGCCGATCGTCACGCGGCTCATGACGCTGCCGCAGGCGGGGGAGTCGGGCTTCGAGAAGCGGCCCGCCCTCGCCGCGAACCCGGGCGTGCTCGTCGAGGGCGCCGACCTCGGTGCACCCATGCAGCTGACGGTGCGGATGAGTCCGGTGCGCGCCGAGGGACTGCCGACGCCCGAGCGCGCGTCCGGGATCACGGCGCCGGCTGGCACGCACTGGGACGACGCGAACGACGCGCTGCGCATCGAGGGCGACACCGTCACCGACGGACTCGAGTACACCGCCGCCGGCACGCGCTCGCCCGAGCTCGCGACCCTTCCGCCGTCGGGCTCGTCGGGCCACGACGACCTGCGGGCGCTGCCCGAGGCCGCCGCCGGGATCGCGGCGCAGGGCGCAGCCCTCGTGACCGACGGGATGGACGCGAGCGAGCGCATCCGCGCCGTGCACGCCTTCATGACCTCCGGCGTCTGGAACTACTCGGAGTCGCTCGACCTGCCCGGCTTCGGCGGCTCGGGCGGCGACGGCTGGTCGGCGCTCGAGGGGTTCCTCGAGACGCGCAGCGGCTACTGCGTGCACTACGCGAGCGCCACCGCAGCGCTGCTGCGCGGCGCGGGCGTGCCGACGCGCGTGGCGGTCGGGTTCCTCGGCGGCGACCCGATCTCGGGCGGCTGGTCGGTGACCACCAACCACATGCACGCGTGGGCCGAGGCGTGGGTCGACGTCGCCGGCTGGGTGCGGGTCGAGACGACGCCGGGCGCCGGCACCGGCGCCGCGAGCCCCGCGGGCGACCAGCAGACGCCCGAGCCGACCCCGACGCCCACGCCGACCGCCACGCCGTCGGCGACGCCGAGCCCGTCGCCGTCGGCGTCGACCGCGGCGCCCTCAGCGGCGCCGGCGCCGACCGCGCCGGGCACGCCTGGAGAGGGCGGCTTCGCGATCGACATGGCTGCGCTGCGCGCCTGGCTGCTCGCGCTCGCCGTGCTGCTGGTGCTCGCGCTGCCGTGGATCGTGCGGCAGGTGCAGCGGGCGGTGCGGATGCAGCAGGGGGCGCCGGGCGCGTGGCAGGAGCTGCGCGCGACGCTCGCCGACGCGGGCGTGCGACTGCCGGCATCCGCGACGCCGGGCGACGTGCAGGCGGCGATCGTGGCGCGGGTCGCGGCCGGGGGAGGTGCCACGGGCCTCGGTGCTGCTGTCGGCGGGTCGACGGGCGCTGGTTCGACGGGCGCAGGCTCGACGGGCGCCGGGTCGACGGGCGCAGGCTCGACGGGCGCCGGGTCGACGGGCGCCGCCGCGCCGACCGCGTGCAGCGCGCCGAGCGCAGCCGCCACGGGTGCGAGCGCAGTGACCGCCTCCCCCGGCTGCGGCTCGCCGCGCGCCAGCAGCCAGTCGCCGAGGTCGCGCGGCAGCAGCGGCCGCACGACGACGGCGCCGCCGTCGGTCGCCACGTCGACGATCGGCAGCAGGTGCGGGTGGTCGGCGGCCAGGACCGCCTCCGCCTCGCGCGCGAGCGTGGCCTCGTGCCCGGCGAGGCTCCGGTGCACCTCGATGCCCGCGACCGCCTCGCCGGCCGCACCCGACGCATCCGCCGCCACCCAGACCTCGCGCTCTGCCGTGCGCCGCAGCCTGCGCACCAGCCGGAATCCCGCGATCGTCGCGCCCTCGTCGTCCATGCGCGCGACCATGCCACGCACCGGCCGCGGCGGTCGCGTCAGCCCGGCACGACTGTGGAGAGCGGAGGGCCCCCGCCCCGGTATCCTGGTCGACATGGCACGCGACACCGAGAAGGAGCCCGGCAGGCTCAAGACGATGTGGTCGATCTTCGAGATGACCCGCAAGAACGACAAGCTGGCGCTGCCGCTCATGCTGCTGGCCTTCTTCGGGCCGATCATCGTGGTCACGGTGCTCGCGATCGTCTTCCAGCAGGACGTGCTGTTCCTGATCCTGTGGATCATCTCGGGCGTGCTCATCGGCCTGATGCTGATGATGATGACGCTCACCTGGCGCGCCGAGAAGATCGCCTTCGGGCAGATCGAGGGCCGCCCCGGCGCCGTCGGCGCCGTGCTGAAGAACGGCCTGCGCGGCAACTGGACCTCGAGCGAGATGCCGGTCGCCGTCAACCCGAAGACGCAGGATGCCGTCTACCGCGCCGTCGGCAAGCCCGGCATCGTGCTCATCGCCGAGGGCCCCCGCGAGCGCGTTGCGCGCATCCTGGGCGACGAGAAGCGCAAGGTGAAGCGCATCGTGCCCAACGTGCCGGTGCACGTCATCGAGGTGGGCCCCGACTCCGACCTCGAGCTGCGCAAGCTGACGAAGTCGATGCGCCGCCTGAAGAAGACGCTCACGCGCGCCGAGGTCATGGCCGTCGCGAACCGCCTCACGTCGCTCGGCCAGATGAACCTGCCGATCCCGAAGGGCATCGACCCCAACCGCGTGCGGCCCGGCCGCCCCCGCTGACGTAACACTGCCGAAACATCGGCGTCACCGGAGGGCAACGCCACCTGCGTAGCGTCGAGGCAAGGCATTCGCCCACCCCCAACACGCAAGTCAGGAGCAGCATGTTCAAGGATTCCTCCGAGGTCCTCTCGTACATCAAGGACGAGGAGGTGCGCTTCCTCGACATCCGGTTCACCGACCTGCCGGGCGTGCAGCAGCACTTCAACATCCCCGCCTCGACCGTCGACGAGGAGTTCTTCACCGTCGGCCAGCTCTTCGACGGCTCCTCGATCCGCGGCTTCGCGAACATCCACGAGTCCGACATGCAGCTCATCCCCGATGTCACGACGGCGTACATCGACCCGTTCCGCGACCACAAGACGCTCGTGATGATCTTCGACATCTACAACCCGCGCACGGGCGAGATCTACCACCGCGACCCGCGCCAGGTGGCGCACAAGGCCGAGCAGTACCTCGCGTCGACCGGCATCGCCGACACGGCGTTCTTCGCGCCCGAGGCCGAGTTCTACATCTTCGACGACGTGCGCTACTCGGTGACGCAGAACCAGTCGTTCTACTCGGTCGACTCCGAGGAGGGCGCCTGGAACACCGGCCGCGTCGAGGAGGGCGGCAACCTCGCGAACAAGACCCCCTTCAAGGGCGGCTACTTCCCCGTCTCCCCCGTCGACAAGCAGGCCGACCTGCGCGACGACATCTGCATGAAGCTCGAGGGCATCGGCCTCCAGCTCGAGCGCAGCCACCACGAGGTGGGCACGGGTGGCCAGGCCGAGATCAACTACCGCTTCAACACGATGGTCAAGGCGGCCGACGAGATCCTCGCCTTCAAGTACATCGTGAAGAACACCGCCGAGGAGTGGGGCAAGACGGCGACGTTCATGCCGAAGCCGCTGTTCGGCGACAACGGCTCGGGCATGCACACGCACCAGTCGCTGTGGCTCGAGGGCAAGCCGCTGTTCTTCGACGAGAACGGCTACGGCAACCTCTCCGACCTGGCCCGCTGGTACATCGGCGGCCTGCTGAAGCACGCGCCCGCGGTCATCGCGTTCACGAACCCGTCCATCAACTCGTTCCGCCGCCTGGTGAAGGGCTTCGAGGCGCCGGTCAACCTGGTCTACTCGGCCGGCAACCGCTCGGCAGCGATCCGCATCCCGATCACGGGCTCGAACCCCAAGGCCAAGCGCATCGAGTTCCGTGCCCCCGACGCGGCCTCGAACCCGTACCTCGCCTTCGCGGCGCAGATGATGGCCGGCCTCGACGGCATCAAGAACCGCATCGAGCCGCACGAGCCCGTCGACAAGGACCTCTACGAGCTGCCGCCCGAGGAGGCCAAGGACATCCCCCAGGTGCCCGGCACGCTCGAGGAGGCGCTGCTCGCGCTCGAGGCAGACCACGAGTTCCTGCTCGAGGGCAACGTGTTCACCAAGGACCTCATCGACACCTGGATCGCCTACAAGCGCGAGCACGAGATCCTGCCGATGGCGCAGCGCCCGCACCCGTACGAGTTCGAGCTCTACTACGGCGTCTGACGCACTGCCGACCTCGGCGCACTGACGGGGGCCGGATTCCTTGGGGGGATCCGGCCCCTCTGCCGTGCCCGGGCGCCCGCGCTTCCCGAGTGCTCTGCGCGGATGGGTTCAGACGGAGACCGCTTCGCCGCAGATCGGGCAGACCTCCAGGTCGCGCCGCTGCCAGCGGGCGAGCGGGATGAAGAAGAGCGAGAACTGCTGGTGCTGCCGGATGCGCGCCCACACCGTCGTGTTGCCGCAGCGCGGGCAGGTGCGGGTCTGGCCGGGGCCCTCGTCGCGCTGCTTGGTGCCGAGGCCGAAGATGAAGAGCATCCGGTCACGGTACGCCGCGAGGCTGACGATCGGCCCCCGCGCAGGGAGGCCGGCGGATGCGCGGCGTCGCTCGCGCGCGCCGGTCACTCCTCGTAGAACACGCGGTCGAAGACGCGGCGCGACCGTCGCGTGACGGCGAGGTAGCGCTCCTCGAGCGCGAGCGCGGAGTGCGCGGGCATGCCCATGAGCCGCGCGACCGCCTCGAGCTCGTCGCGGTCGACGGGCAGCAGGTCGATCGAGCGGGCGCGGGCGAGCGCGAGCGCGTTGCGGATGCGGGTGGCGAGGATCCACGCCTCGCGCAGCACCTCCGCGTCGCGGTCGCCGAGCAGGTCGGCGCGCGACGCCGCCGCCAGCGCCTCGAGCGTCGACGGCGTGCGCAGCGACGGCTCGCGGCCGGCGTGCCGCAGCTGCAGCAGCTGCACGAGCCACTCGACGTCGCTCAGCGCCCCGTCGCCGAGCTTCAGGTGCCGCCGCCGGTCGGCGTTCTTCGGCAGCCGCTCCGACTCGACGCGCGCCTTGATGCGCCGCACCTCTCGCACCGACGAGGCCGGGAAGTCCTGCGGGTACCGGCGCTCGTCGATGATCGCCAGCAGCTCGCCGGCCAGCGCCGCGTCGCCCGCGAACGACCGGGCGCGCAGCAGCGCCTGCGCCTCCCACGGCTCCGACCACCGCTCGTAGTAGGCACGGTAGCTCTCCAGGGTGCGCACGAGCGCCCCCTGGCGTCCCTCGGGCCGCAGCCCCGCATCCATCTCGAACGGCAGGGCGGGGTCGGCGAGGGTCTCCTGCATCTGGCGGATGACGGCGGTGCCGGCCGCGATCGGGTCGTCGCCGCCGCGCGCGACGTGCATGACGTCGATGTCGCTGCCGAAGCCGATCTCGCGGCCGCCGGTGCGGCCCATGGTGATGGTCGCGAGCTCGAGCCCGTCGGGCCGGTGCAGCGCGATCGCGGCGTCGACCAGCGCCGAGGCGATCGCGGTCAGCGCCGCGCCCACGACCGACTCGTCGGCTCGCTGCAGCGCGCTCGCCATCGCCACGCGCAGGTGCTCGCGGCGGCGCAGCGTGCGCAGCGAGTGGCGCACCGCGTCGACGTCGCCGGCGTGCCGGGCGAGGATCGCGGTCGCCTCGTCGTGCAGCGCCTCCTCCGTTCGCGGGCGCAGCTGCTCGTCGCCGTCGAGCCAGGACGCCGACTCCGGGATGCGCTCCATGAGCGTGCCGATCAGCCGCGACGACGACAGCAGCATCGTGAGCCGGCGGGCGGCGACGGGCGAGTCGCGCAGCATGCGCAGGAACCAGGGGCTCTCCCCCAGCGCATCGCTGAGGCGCCGGAAGGCCAGCAGCCCCATGTCGGGGTCGGCGCCCTCGGCGAACCAGCCCAGCAGCACCGGCAGCAGCAGCCGCTGGATCTGCGCGCGGCGCGTGACGCCGCCGGTGAGCTCGGCGATGTGGCCGAGCGCGCCCTTCGCGTCGGCGTAGCCCGAGGCCTGGAGCCGCTTCACGGCGTGCTCGGGGGTCAGCTGCATCTCGTCGTGGCCGAGCGAGGCGACGGCGCCCAGCAGCGGCCGGTAGAACAGCCGCTCGTGCAGGGTGCGCACCGAGCGCTTGACCGCCTGCCAGCGCTCGGTGAGCGCGTCGGCGTCGGGCAGCCCGGCGGTGCGGGCGAGGCGCCGCAGCTCTTCGGGCTCGACGGGCATGAGGTGGGTGCGCCGCATGCGCCAGAACTGGATGCGGTGCTCCAGCACCCGCAGGAACCGGTAGTGGGCGCTGAACTCGTCGCGCTCGGCACGGCCGATGATGCTGCGCGCGGCGAGCGCGTCGAGGGCCTCGAGGGTGCCGCGCTGCCGGAGCGACTCGTCGTCGGCGCCGTGCACGAGCTGCAGCAGCTGCACCGTGAACTCGATGTCGCGCAGGCCGCCGGCGCCGAGCTTGAGCTGCCGCGGGGCCTCCTCTGCGGGGATGTGCTCGGTGACGCGCTCGCGCATCTTCTGCACCGACTCGACGAAGCCCTCGCGGCCCGACGACTCCCATACCTTCGCCCGCACGGCATCCTCGTACGCGGCGCCGAGGGCCGCATCGCCGGCGATGGCCCTGGCCTTCAGCAGCGCCTGGAACTCCCACGACTTCGCCCAGCGGTCGTAGTAGGCGACGTGGGAGGCGAGGGTGCGGGTGAGCGCGCCGTCCTTGCCCTCGGGGCGCAGGTTCGCATCCACCTCCCACAGCGGCGGCGCAGCCTGGAACGCCGCGCACGCCGCGGTCGTCTCGCGGGCGAGCAGCGTGGCGATCTGGGTCGTCCGCTGGTCGTCGAGGTCGTCGCCGTCGTGCACCCAGATGACGTCGACGTCGCTGAGGTAGTTGAGCTCGCGGGCACCGGTCTTGCCCATGCCGATCACCGACAGCCGCACGCGGTCGGCGTCGACGCCGAAGCGCTCGCGCGCCGCCGCGCGGGCGATCGCGAGGCCCGCCTCGAGCGCCGCGGCGGCCAGGTCGGCCAGCGCCGCAGAGACCCGGTCGACCTCGGCGGCGGCATCCACGAGGCTCAGATCCCAGGCGACCAGCTCGGTCAGGTGCCGCCGGTAGCGGCCGCGCATCGCGGTCACAGCCCGCTCGCGCGGCAGGCCCGCCGCCAGCACGCCGCGCGGGCCCGGCTCGGCGGCGACGGCCTCGAGCAGGCTCGCGCCGTACGCCTCCGCGGTCAGCGGCTCGCCGGGGCGCGCCGCGACGTCGAGATCCTCCGGATGCCGTTCGAGGTGCTCGCCGATGCCGAGCGATCCGCCCAGCACCCGCACGAGCGAGGTGCGCGCATCCTCGTCGGTGAGCACGTCGGCGAGGTCGATGCCGGCGCGCACCAGTCGCACCAGCGTCTGCAGCGCCGTGTCGGGATCGGCGGCGCTCGAGACGGTCGCGAGCAGCACGTGCTGCTCGATGCCGTGCAGCGCATCCGGCAGCTCGACCAGGCACGCCTCGGCCCGGCTGGGCTCGCGGAAGCCCAGCTGGGCCAGCCGCGTGCGAGGCGACGGGATGCGCATCGGCTAGAGCGAGAGCAGGTTCGACTCGAGCTCGACCTGGGTGACCTGCGCGCGGTACTGCTTCCAGTCCTCGCGCTTGTTGCGCAGGAAGTACTCGAAGACCTGCTCGCCGAGGGTCTCGGCGACGAGCTCCGACTCCTCCATCTCGTTCAGCGCGCGGTCGAGGCTGGCGGGCAGCGACTTGTAGCCGAGGGCCCTGCGCTCCTTGTTCGAGAGCGACCAGATGTCCTCGGTCGCCTCCTCGGGCAGCTCGTAGCCCTCCTCGATGCCCTTCAGGCCCGCAGCCAGCAGCACCGAGAACGCCAGGTAGGGGTTCGCGGCCGAGTCGAGGCCGCGGTACTCGACCCGCGCCGACTGCGCCTTGTTCGGCTTCGACAGCGGCACGCGCACGAGCGCGGAGCGGTTGTTGTGGCCCCAGCTGACGTAGCTGGGCGCCTCATCGCCCGACCACATGCGCTTGTAGGAGTTCACGAACTGGTTGGTGACGGCGGTGAACTCGGGCGCGTGGTGCAGCAGCCCGGCCATGAACTGGCGGCCGACCTTCGACAGGCGGTACTGCCCGGCGGGGTCGTGGAACGCGTTGCGCTCGCCCTCGAACAGCGACATGTGCGTGTGCATGCCGCTGCCCGGCTGACCGGCGAAGGGCTTCGGCATGAAGGTGGCGTAGACGCCCTCCTGGATGGCGACCTCCTTCACCACCGTGCGGAAGGTCATGATGTTGTCGGCGGTCGAGAGCGCGTCTGCGTAGCGCAGGTCGATCTCGTTCTGGCCGGGACCGGCCTCGTGGTGCGAGAACTCGACCGAGATGCCGATGTCCTCGAGCATGCGCACGCTCGCGCGGCGGAAGTCGTGCGCGGTGCCGCCGGGCACGTTGTCGAAGTAGCCGGCGCGGTCGACGGGCTCGGGGTTGCGCACATCGGCCGACTTCAGCAGGTAGAACTCGCACTCCGGGTGCGTGTAGAAGCTGAAGCCGCGATCGGCGGCCTTCGCGAGCGTGCGCTTCAGCACGTGCCGGGGGTCGGCGGCCGCGGGCTGGCCGTCGGGGGTCGAGATGTCGCAGAACATGCGGGCGGTCGGGTCGATCTCACCGCGCCAGGGCAGGATCTGGAACGTCGACGGGTCGGCCTGCGCGATGACGTCGGCCTCCGACGAGCGCGACAGCCCCTCGATCGACGAGCCGTCGATGCCGAGGCCCTCGGTGAAGGCGCCCTCGACCTCGGCGGGCGCGATGGCCACCGACTTCAGCGTGCCCAGCACATCCGTGAACCACAGGCGCACGAACTTGACGCCGCGCTCCTCGATCGTGCGAAGCACGAAGTCCCGCTGCTTGTCCATCAAGGTCCCTTCGTCGGTCTCCCCAGGCTACTGGGCGTGGACCGGCGTGCGGTTAGGCTCGGGGCATGGCAGAGAGCGACGGCGTTCAGGAGCAGGCGGCACCCTACGGAGGCGGCGCAGGCGGGCAGAAGCGGGTGCGCACCCGCCACTTCCAGCAGGCGAAGCGCGACGGGGTGAAGATCGTCGGGCTCACGAGCTACGACTTCCTCTCGGCGCAGGTGTTCGACCGCGCGGGCATCGACTTCCTGCTGGTCGGCGACTCGGCGGGCAACACGGTCTTCGGCTACGACACCACGCTGGCCGTGACCGTCGACGAGCTGATCCCCCTCACCCGCGCCGTCGCGCGCGCCGCGAAGCGCGCCCTGGTGGTCGCCGACCTGCCGTTCGGCTCCTACGAGACCAACCCTCGCGAGGCGGTGCACACCGCGATCCGCTTCATGAAGGAGACGGGCGCGCACGCGGTGAAGCTCGAGGGCGGCGAGCGCTCCGCCGAGCAGATCCGCCGCATCGTCGAGGCCGGCATCCCGGTGATGGCGCACATCGGCTACACCCCGCAGTCGGAGCACGGGCTGGGCGGTCACGTGATCCAGGCGCGCGGCGATGCGGGAGCCGAGCAGCTGCTGCGCGACGCCCGCGCGGTCGAGCAGGCCGGTGCCTTCGCGGTCGTGCTCGAGATGGTGCCCTCCGACTCGGCGAAGCGCGTCACCGAGGCGCTCTCGATCCCGACGCTCTCGGTCGGCGCGGGCCCGCACTGCGACGGCCAGCTGCTCGTGTGGAGCGACTGGGCCGGCATGACGAGCGGTCGCATCCCGAAGTTCGTCAAGCAGTACGCGCAGCTGGCGCAGACGCTCGAGGATGCCGCGGTCGCGTTCCGCGCCGACGTCTCGAGCGGCGCCTACCCGGCGCCCGAGCACGAGTACCAGTAGCGCGATGCGCGTCGCGCTGCTGCTGCGGGGCGTCAACGTCGGCGGCGTCACGGTGCGCTCCGCCGACCTGCGGGCGCTGCTGACCGACGCGGGGCTCGACGACGTCGTGACGGTGCTCGCGAGCGGCAACGCGGTGGTGACGGCGACGGATGCGTCTGCCGCGGCCGAGACCGCGGAGGTCGCGTTGGACAAGGCCTACGGCAGGCGGATCCGCGTGCTGGGCATCGCGATCGATGCGCTCGCGACGGTGGTCGAGGCATACCCGCACGGCGAGGACGACGACCACACGCCCTACGTGGTCTTCGAGCTGGAGGCCGGGGTCGCGAAGGAGCTGGCAGCGCTCGAGCCGGGCGACGACGAGGCGATCGCGGCCGCCGGGGGCGTCGTCCACTGGTCGAACCCGAAGGGCACGACGCTGACCAGCCCGTTCGCGAAGGCGCTCGAGCGCACCGCGAAGGATCGTGTCACGACGCGCAACCTGCGCACGCTGCGCAAGGTGCTCGCCGCCGCCTGAATCAGCGCTGCGCCGGGTCGTCCTCCGACGCCTCGGCGCCGCCCTCGGAGCCCTCGCCGCCGGAGTCCTCTCCACGCCAGCCGTCCTGCGCGGCATCCTCCGCCGCCCAGGCGCGCGAGCGCTCCTTGATGATCTCGGGTGCCCGCGCCGCCTCCTCGCGGGAGCTGAAGGGACCGGCGCGGTCGTACCCGGGAGAGACCATGCCCTCCTCGACGACACCGGTCTCGAGGTTGTACCAGTACTCGGTCATCACGCGCCTCCTCGATCCTCCGCAGGCCGGACGCGCGGGCCGGTCTGCCTAGGATGGACACTATGCCGAAGGACTCTGCAGGTCACCTGATCCCCGGCCGCATCGGTCCCGATCGACCCGTGGACGCATCCATCGCCCGTCCCGAGTACGTCGGCAGGCCCGCGCCCGCCAAGCACACCGGCGGCGACGTCTACGACGACGAGACGATCGAGCGGATCCGCGCGGCGGGCACGATCGCCGCCGACGCGATCATGGCGGTCGGTGCGGCCGTGCAGCCCGGCGTCACCACCGACCAGCTCGACGCGATCGGCCACGAGTTCGTCACCGGCCACGGCGCCTACCCGTCGACGCTCGGCTACCGCGGGTTCCGGAAGTCGGTCTGCTCGAGCGTCAACGAGGTGATCTGCCACGGGATCCCCGATGACACCGTGCTCGAGCCCGGTGACATCGTCAACATCGACATCACCGCCTTCAAGGACGGCGTGCACGGCGACTCGAACCGCACGTTCATCGTGGGCGAGGCGCGCCAGGAGGTCGCCGACCTGGTGGAGCGCACCGAGGAGTCGCTGCGCCGCGCGATCAGGACGGTGATGCCGGGTCGGCGCGTCAACGTGATCGGCCGCGCGATCGAGATGTACGCGAAGCGCTTCGGCTACGGCGTGGTGCGCGACTTCACCGGCCACGGCGTGGGCACCTCGTTCCACTCCGGCCTGATCATCCCCCACTACGACACCGACCGCTACGACGCCGAGATCGTGCCCGGCATGGTCTTCACGATCGAGCCGATGCTCACGCTCGGCACCCACGAGTGGGAGGGCTGGGACGACGGCTGGACCGTCGTGACCCGCGATCGCTCCATCACCGCGCAGTTCGAGCACACCATCGTGGTGCGCGAGCACGGCGCCGAGATCCTCACCCTCCCCTCGGCCTGACCGGATCGCCACGGTTCCGTGGCAGGATCGACGCCGTGGCGAAGTCAAAGGACACAGCAGTCGGCGTCGACATCGGCGGCACGGGCGTCAAGGCGGCCCTCGTCGACGTCAGGAGCGGCGAGCTGCTCAGCGATCGTGTGAAGGTGCCGACGCCGGAGGGCGGTGAGCCGGACGCGATCCGCGATGCGGTGGTCGAGCTCGTCGGCAGGCTCGACATCGACCAGCACACGCCGATCGGCGTGACCTTCCCCGCGATCGTGCGCCACGGTCGCACGATGAGCGCCGCGAACGTCTCGAAGGCGTGGATCGGGCTGGCCGCCGAAGCGCTGTTCGAGCAGGCCCTGGGTCGCGACATCCACTTCGTGAACGACGCCGACGCCGCGGGCTTCGCCGAGGACCACTACGGAGCGGCCAAGGATGCGTCGGGTCTCGTGATCATGACGACGCTCGGCACGGGCATCGGCGGCGCGCTCATCTACAACGGCGTGCTCATCCCGAACGCCGAGCTCGGCCACCTCGAGCTCGACGGCCACGACGCCGAGACCCGCGCGTCGAACCGGGCGCGCGAGCGCGAGGAGCTGAGCTGGGAGGCGTGGGCCGAGCGGCTGCAGCGCTACTACAGCCACCTCGAGTTCCTCTTCTCGCCCGACCTGCTCGTGGTCGGCGGCGGCGTCTCGAAGTCGTCGGAGAAGTTCCTGCCGCTGCTGCAGCTGGCGACCCCGATCGTGCCGGCGAAGCTGCGCAACAACGCCGGCATCATCGGCGCCGCGGCGCTCGCTCGCGGCGTCTGACCTGCGGCCCGAGCTGACGGGCCGGTCGGGCGTCGGTCGCCTTGGCGCGCGCACCGGTCTGCGTTTGTCTGTGTTTGTTTGTGTTTCTCTGCGCTTGCCTGCTACCTTGGCCGCATGGAAGCACCGATGCTCGCCACCCAGCGCCACGATGAGATCGCCGCACGACTGCGTTCGCAGGGCCGCGTGCTCGTCGCGGAGATCGCCCGCGAGCTGAGCATCACGCCCGAGACCGCCCGCCGCGACCTCGACGCGCTCGAGCGCGCCGGCGTGGCCCGTCGCGTGCACGGCGGCGCCGTCAGCGCGGGTCGCTCGAGCCTCATCGAGACGGCCGTCGCCGAGCGCGCCGACGCCAACGCCGAGGGCAAGCGCCGCATCGCCCGGCTCGCCTGCGACCGGCTGCTCGCCTCCGGCGCGACGAGCCTGCTGCTCGACGCCGGCACGACGACCGCGGCGCTGGCCGCCGAGCTCGTCGCGACCTGGCCGCGCACCGACGCCCCGCGCCTCGTCGTGGCGACGCACGCCCCCGCCATCGCGCAGGTGCTCGCCGCCCACCCGTCGATCGAGACGCACGTGATCGGCGGCCGCATCCGCGCCGTGACCGGCGCCGCGGTCGGCGCGCAGACCGTGCTGGCGATAGCCGCGCTGCGGCCCGACGTCGTGGTGCTGGGCACCAACGGCCTCGACAGCGCGGGCGCCAGCACGCCCGACCCCGACGAGGCCGCCGTGAAGGCCGCGATCGTGGCGGCGGGCCGGCGCGTGGCGCTGCTCGCGGACTCCTCGAAGCTCGGCGAGACCTCGCTCTGCCGGTTCGCCGGGCTCGACCAGATCGACATCCTGCTCACCGACGCGGCCCCCGACGCCGGCCTCGCCGAAGCGCTGGCGCAGGCAGGCTGCGAGGTGGTGTCCGCATGATCGTGACGCTGACCCTCAACCCCTCGATCGACCGCACCGTCGAGCTCACTGCGCCGCTGCAGCGCAGCGCGGTGCAGCGGACCGCGGCGCCGGCCGTCGAGGTGGCTGCGGGCAAGGGCGTCAACGTGGCGCGCGTGCTCGCTGCGGCGGGCGTGGACGCGCGGGCGATCGTGATGAGCCGCCCGGACGACCCCTTCGCGCGGCTGCTCGCCGGCGACGGCGTCGACGCGGTCTGCGTGCCCGTCGATGCGCCGGTGCGCACGAACCTCGCCCTCACCGAGCCCGACGGCACCACCACCAAGGTGAACGAGCCCGGCGCGCCGCTGAGCGACCGGGCCGTCGCGGCGATGCTCGACGCGGTGCGCGAGCACGCCCGCGCGGCCGACTGGCTCGTGATCGCGGGCTCGCTGCCCGTCGGCGCGCGCCCCGAGATCATCGTCGACGCCGTGCGCGTCGCCCGCGAGGCCAATCCCGCCGTCAGGATCGCGATCGACAGCTCTGGCGCTCCCCTCGCCGCGGCGGTCGCCCACGGCCGCATCGATCTCGCGAAGCCCAACGACGAGGAGCTCGAGGAGCTGCTCGGCCTGCCCGGCGGCACCATCGATGGCGAGGACGCCGCAGCCGACGCCGCGCGGGCACTGGTGCGCTACGGCGTCGCCGCGGTGCTGCTGACGCTCGGCGGCGACGGCGCCATCCTCGCCGACGGTGACGGCACCCTGCGCGCGCTCGCGCCGCCGACCGAGGTGCGCTCGACCGTGGGCGCGGGCGACGCCAGCCTCGCGGGCTGGCTGATCGCCCACGCCCGCGGTGACGACGCCGCCGGTCGCCTGCGCCAGGCCGTCGCGCACGGCTCCGCCGCCGCCTCGATGCCGGGCACCGGCTTCCCCCGACTCTCCGACGCCGACGCGACCCGCGTCGACGTCGCACCCCTCGACCCCGCGGCAGCCGCCGCCGAAGCACAGGAGCGATGATGCCCCAGATCCTCACCCCCGACCTGGTCGTGCTCGACGCCGATCTCGGCGCCGACAAGGAGGCCGTCATCCGGGCGCTCGCCGCCCGCGCGGCCGGCACCGACCGGGTGGTCGACGGCGACGGCCTCGCCGCAGCCGTGCTCGAGCGCGAGTCGCTCACGCCCACCGGCATGGGCGCCGGCATCGCGATCCCGCACTGCAAGTCGGCGGCGGTGCGCGAGCCCAGCCTGGCCTTCGCGCGCCTCGACCCGCCGGTCGACTTCGGCGCTCCCGACGGCCCCGCCGACCTGGTCTTCATGATCATGGCGCCCGACGGCGCGGCCGAGACCCACCTGGCAGTGCTCTCGAGGCTCGCCGGCTCGCTGATCGACGAGCAGTTCACCGACGCGCTCCGCGCCGCCTCGAGCCCCGCAGAGGTGGTCGCGCTCGTCGAGGGCGTCGTCGCCGACCGCGACGAGGCCGACGCCGCCCCGGTCGCCGAGGGCGCCCGCAGCATCGTCGCCGTCACCGCCTGCCCGACCGGCATCGCGCACACCTACATGGCGGCGGATGCGCTCAAGGCCGCGGCCGAGCGCGCGGGCGTGCGCATCGACGTCGAGACGCAGGGCTCGAGCGGCACGAAGCGCCTCGATCCGGCGGTGATCGCGGCGGCGGACGCCGTGGTCTTCGCCGTCGACGTCGACGTGCGCGATCGCGGCCGCTTCGCCGGCAAGCCCTTCGTGCAGGTGCCGGTGAAGCGCGGCATCGACGCCCCTGACGCGCTCATCCAGGAGGCGCTCGGCCACGCCGACGACCCGAAGGGCCCGCGCGTGGCGGGCAGCGCCTCGAGCGAGGCCGCCCCGGCGCAGCCGAGCGGCTCGCTGGGCGGCACCGTCAAGCGCGCGCTGCTGACCGGCGTCAGCTACATGATCCCCTTCGTCGCCGGCGGCGGTCTGCTGCTCGCGCTCGGCTTCCTGCTGGGCGGCTTCGAGATCGCCTTCGTCGTCGAGGGCACCTCGCTCTCGACGGCGCAGCAGGTCGCCCTCGGCTCGTCGCTCTGGAACCTGCCCGACGGCGGCCTGCTCTACTACCTCGGCTGCGTCGCGTTCGCGATCGGCCAGGCGTCGATGGGCTTCCTCGTGCCGGCGCTCGCCGGGTACATCGCCTACGGCATCGCCGACCGGCCCGGCATCGCGCCCGGCTTCGTCGCCGGCGCCGTCTCCGGGCTCATGGGCGCCGGCTTCCTCGGCGGCATCGTCGGCGGTCTGCTCGCCGGCCTCGCCGCGTGGTGGATCGGCACCTGGCGGGTGCCGTCGTGGATGCGCGGCCTCATGCCCGTCGTGATCATCCCGCTGCTCGCATCGATCTTCGCCTCGGGGCTGATGGTCGTGCTGCTCGGCGGGCCGATCGCGGCGATCTCGAACGCGCTCACCGGCTTCCTCAGCGGGCTCAGCGGCACGGCGGCGATCCTGCTCGGCCTGCTGCTCGGCACCATGATGGCCTTCGACCTCGGCGGCCCGGTGAACAAGGTCGCCTACGCCTTCGCGGTCGCCGGCCTGTCGGAGGGCACCCCGGAGAACCCGGCGCCGTGGATGATCATGGCGGCCGTCATGGCGGCCGGCATGGTGCCGCCGCTCGGCATGGCGCTCGCGACGGTGCTCGACCGGAAGCTGTTCACGAAGGCGGAGCAGGAGAACGGCAAGGCCGCGTGGCTCCTCGGCGCATCGTTCATCTCGGAGGGCGCGATCCCCTTCGCGGCCGCCGACCCGCTCCGCGTCATCCCCGCATCGATCCTCGGCGCCGCCACCACCGGGGCGATCTCGATGGCCGCAGGCGTCACGAGCCAGGCGCCCCACGGCGGCATCTTCGTCTTCTTCGCCATCGGCAGCATCGGCATGTTCGTCGTGGCGATCGTCGTCGGCACCATCATCACGGGGCTCGCGGTCGTGGCGCTCAAGCGCTGGGCGCGTCGACGCCCGGCCGCGGAGGTCGCGGCAGAGCCGACGCTCGTGACCGCCTGACGCATCCGCGCAGCTCCCCGAGGCCTCGCGGCCTCGGGGAGCTTCTGCGTGTGTGGGCGAATCGGCCGGCCGATACGCCGGGTTCTGTCGTGGACGGCCATCTCTCTACGGGATGCATTGCTGCAGCCCTCTAGCGACCTACCCGCGGATGGGACGAGCAGCCCCGTGATCCGCTGTCTGGTCTTGCTCCGGGCGAGGTTTGCCTAGCCGCCGCGCTCGCACGCGACGCTGGTGGGCTCTTGCCCCACCGTTTCACTCCTGGCCGGCCCGAGCCTCGCGGCCCGGTCCGGTGGACCTGCTCTCTGTTGCACTTTCTCGCGGGTTGCCCCGGGTGGACGTTATCCACCGCCCTGCTCTGCGGAGCCCGGACGTTCCTCGGCACGGCATCCGAGGACACCGCGACGCGACCGCCTGGCCGACCGATTCGCTGCCTCCAGGATACCGCGCTGTGCTCACGCGCCGAGCGGCAGGGGCTTGCGGTAGTAGGCGGTCGCGTGCAGCGGCCGGCCGCCGAAGCGCGTGAACTGGCGCGCCGAGCCCGGGTTCAGGCGCCCGACCAGCGTCGACCGCAGCGTGGTGCAGCCGAGCTCGGCCAGGTTGGCGTGCAGCCGACGGCTCAGCAGCGTCACGATGCCCTTGCCCTGCGCGTCGTGACGCGCCCCCTGGATGACGAGCACCGCCTCGCGGCGCAGGGCCCCGCGCTCGCGCACCAGCGACCAGAGCTCGCGCGGACCCATGCGCCCGCCGGAGCGCTGCAGCACCCGCGACGCGTCGACCACCGCGAGCACGAACGCGAGCGGCCGCTCTTCCTCGTCGCGGGCGATGAGGAAGAGCCCCTCCTCGTGCATCAGCCAGAGCCCCTGGGTCTGCGCGCGCAGCTCGGCCTTCGTGTAGGGCGTGAACGTCGGCAGCAGCGCGAAGGAGTCGTTCAGCAGCGGCAGCAGCGCGCGCATGCCCCGCCCGAGCGCCGCCCGCGTCACCTCCTCGATGCGGATCCCGGCCGCATCCAGCTCCGCCGTCGTCGGTCCGTCCTGGTCGACGACGTCGACGATCCAGGTGTCGGCCTCGTTCCAGCGCCGCATGCCGCGGGCCTCGAGCGCCTCGGGCACCCAGGGTGGGTTCCAGGCGGCGTCGAGGAACCCCCGCTGGTCGAAGCCCGAGGTGATCACCCCGCCCGACTGGTTGGGCAGCAGCTGCGCGGGGCCGAACAGCTCGTGCGCGCCGGCCTCCCGCGCGCGCTCCTCGATCGCGTCGAACAGGGCGTCGACGACGGATGCGTCGGGCGCGCTGAGTGCGCCGAACACCAGCAGGCGGGTGCCCAGTCGGGCATCGAGCCGGTCGTCGCGGTGCACGATCGCCCGGCCCACGGCGCGATCGCCGTCGAGCGCCAGCAGCAGCGTGACCGGGTGCGGATGCGCGTGCCAGCCGCGGTACCAGCCGCGGACGACCCGCTCCGGCAGCGGCACGGCGAGGCCGCCGTGGGTGTCGCGGCCGAGGCGCAGGAACTCCTCGAAGTGCGCCTCGGCGACGACCTCGATCACCTGTGGCTGCCGCTCGCCCATGACCGCATGCTACGGCGCGGTGCCGCGGGCCGGCACTAGATGCCGCTCTCCTCCGTGCGCACGAGGATCGCCGACGAGTTGGGGTCGATGATGACCTCGTCCTCGGGCGCCTGCCGGATCTGATGCAGCTCGGCGGCCGTCAGCTCGACGCCCGACGCGGTGGAGGTGCGGTGCTGCAGCAGCGTCGCGCCGATGCCGTAGCGAGCGCGCTGCTTCTCGTAGAGCGCCAGCAGGTCGGCGGGCACGGGCGCGGCCCGGTCGTCGCGCACCGCGCGGGCGTCGGCGAGCTCCTGCTCGAGGCCGGCGGCCTCGGCTGCGCGCTCCGCCTCGAGCCGATCGCGCTCGTCGCGCGCCGCCTGCGCCTCGGCGCGCGCGGCTTCGAGCGCGGCGGCGGCATCCTCCTGCGCCTGCATCGCCTCGAGCTCGAGGTCCTCGAGCTCGCCGCGGCGGCGCTCGAGCGTGACGATCTCGTGCTCGGTGGCGGTCGCGGTCTTGGCGTCGTTCGTCGACTGCAGCCGCTCGCGGTCCTTCGCGAGCCGTGCCTCGACGACCTTCACGTCGCTCTCGATGCGCGCCACCTCGGCGGCCGCGTCGTCGTTGGCGCCGAGGCGCTCGAGCACCGCGCGGTCGAGCAGCGCCAGCTGCGCGTCGAGCTCGGCGATGCGCTTGACCTGCGGCAGCGACTTGAGCTTCGCGGTGAGGCGGACGACGCGGGTGTCGGCCTCCTGCAGGACGAGCAGCCGTCGCTGGTCGCCGTTGGTCGCCTTCAGTGCCATGTGTGCTCCTCCTGGGGGACCGCGAAGTCCCATGGGTCAGTCCTGATCTCGCTCACCAGCACCTCGACGCCGGGCAGCGCGAGGCGCAGCTGCTCGGCGGCGGGCTGCAGCCACAGCGACTCGCTCGCCCAGTGCGACACGTCGACGAGCGCGGGGCCCTCGCGGGCCGCGTGGCGCTCGCGCGCGTCGGACGCGGGATGGTGCCGCAGATCGCTGGTGATGTAGACGTCGGCGGCCGCCACCGCGGGCTCGCGCAGCAGCGAGTCGCCGGCGCCGCCGCAGATCGCGATGCGGCGCACCGAGCGCTGCGGGTCGCCGGCGGCGCGCAGGCCGCCCGCCACCGCGGGCAGCAGACCGGCCAGCGTGCGCACGAGCTCGGCGAGCGCGACCGGCTCGGGCAGCTCGCCGACCCGGCCCAGCCCCTTCGCGGGGTCGACGCGGTTGACGACGAGCGGCTGCACTCCGGTGAGGCCCAGCAGCGAGGCGAGGGCTCCGCTCGTGCCGCGATCGACCGCATCCGCATTCGTGTGCGCCGCGAGCAGGGCGATGCGCTCGCGCACCAGGCGAGTGATGACGCGGCCGGCGGGCGTGGTCGCGGCGACGCTCGTCGCGCCGCGCAGCAGCAGCGGGTGGTGCACGAGCAGCAGGTCGGCAGAGCGATCGACGGCTTCGGCCGCCGTCGCCTCGACGGCGTCGACGGCGAGCAGCACGCGCCGCACCTCGTCGACCGGGTCGCCCGCGATCAGGCCGACCGCATCCCACTCCTCGGCGGTCGCCGCGGGCCAGAGCGCCTCGACAGCGCGCTGCACCTCTCCGACGGTCGTCATGCGCTCCATCCTAGGGAGCCGACGTCGCGCGGCGTCGCGGCACCGGGCCCGCCGATGCCAGGATGGTGCCGACGCCTCGACGGCGTCGGGGCGGTTGGCGCAGCTGGTAGCGCACTTCGTTTACACCGAAGGGGTCGCCGGTTCGAGCCCGGCACCGCCCACCACGAGCGTCTCGCTCAGGCGACCTTCGCCAGCGCGGCGCGGTACGCGGCGAGATCGCGCGACTCCGAGGTCGCGACGCGGAAGTGGTCGGCGATGCGTCCCTCCCGGTCGATCACGTAGGTGGCGCGCGTCGCGACGCCGCGCTCGGGCAGGAACGCGTCGTAGGCCTGCGCCACCGCGCCGTGGGGCCAGAAGTCGCTCAGCAGGCGAAAGGTCAGGCCCTCCTGGGCGGCGAAGACGCCGAGCGAGGCCGCGGTGTCGACCGAGATCGCGAGCACCTCGGCGTCGGCGCCCTCGAAGTCGCTCAGCTCGTCGCGGATCGAGCACAGCTCGCCCGTGCAGCGGCCGGTGAACGCCGCCGGGTAGAACACCAGCACGACCGGCCGGCCGCGCAGCTCGGAGAGCGTGACCGCCTCGCCGGTGTGGTCGACGAGCGTGAAGTCGGGTGCGTCATCGCCGATCTGCAGTGCCATCGGATCCTCCTGAGCCTCGTGCGGACATCCGCTCTCCCATGCTGGCAGACGACCGCCGCCGACGCGGTCGGGGCACGGCGCGGTGGCTAGAGTGGAGCGGCGGCGTCCAGCACCCAGGAGCGCCGCACGAATCGACGTCAGGAGCATCGGTGCTGAACGACCAGGACCCGTACTCGGGCCACACGAACGACCAGGACCCCAGCGAGACCGCCGAGTGGCAGGAGTCGCTCACCGAGCTGGTCGAGACGCACGGGCACCAGCGCGGCCGCGAGATCATGCTGAGCCTGCTCAAGCGCTCCAAGGAGCTGCACCTGGGCGTGCCGATGGTGCCGACCACCGACTACCTCAACACCATCGCGCCCGAGAACGAGCCCGAGTTCCCCGGCGATGAGGCGCTCGAGCGCACCTACCGCCGCTGGATCCGCTGGAACGCGGCCATCATGGTGCACCGCGCGCAGGCGCCCGGCATCGGCGTCGGCGGCCACATCTCGACCTATGCGTCGTCCGCCTCGCTGTACGAGGTGGGCCTGAACCACTTCTTCCGCGGCCAGGACGCCCCCGGCGGCGGCGACCAGATCTTCTACCAGGGCCACGCCTCCCCCGGCATGTACGCGCGTGCGTTCCTCGAGGGCCGCCTGAGCGAGACCCAGATGGACGCCTTCCGTCAGGAGAAGTCGAAGGCGCCCAACGGCATCCCCTCGTACCCGCACCCGCGGATGATGCCCGACTTCTGGCAGTTCCCGACCGTCTCGATGGGCCTCGGCCCGATCGACGCGATCTACCAGGCGCAGGCCAACCGCTACCTGGCGAACCGCGGCATCAAGGACGTCGCCGACTCGCAGGTGTGGGCGTTCCTCGGCGACGGCGAGATGGACGAGGTCGAGTCGCGCGGCGCGCTGCAGCTGGCCGCCAACGACGGCCTCGACAACCTCAACTTCGTCATCAACGCCAACCTCCAGCGCCTCGACGGCCCGGTGCGCGGCAACGGCAAGATCATCCAGGAGCTCGAGTCGTTCTTCCGCGGCGCGGGCTGGAACGTCATCAAGGTCGTCTGGGGCCGCGAGTGGGACTCGCTGCTCGCCAACGACCACGACGGCGCGCTGCGCGACCTCATGAACCGCACGCCCGACGGCGACTACCAGACCTACAAGACGGAGTCGGGGCTGTTCGTGCGCGAGCAGTTCTTCGGCCGCGACCCGCGCACGCTCGAGATGGTCAAGCACCTCAGCGACGACGAGATCTGGGCGCTGAAGCGCGGCGGCCACGACTACCGCAAGGTCTACGCGGCCTACAAGGCGGCCGTCGAGCACAAGGGGCAGCCGACCGTCATCATCGCGAAGACGGTCAAGGGCTACGGCCTCGGCAAGAGCTTCGAGGGCCGCAACGCGACCCACCAGATGAAGAAGCTCACGCTCGACAACCTGAAGACCTTCCGCGACGAGATGCAGCTCGACATCTCCGACAAGCAGCTCGAGGCCGACCCGTACCACCCGCCGTACTGGAACCCGGGCACCGAGTCGCCGGAGATCCAGTACATGCTGGAGCGCCGTCGCGAGCTCGGCGGCTTCACGCCCGAGCGCCGCTCGAAGCACACGATCATCCCGATGCCCGAGCAGAAGACCTTCGACATGCCCAAGAAGGGCTCCGGCAAGCAGGAGGTCGCCACCACGATGGCCTTCGTGCGCCTGCTGAAGGATCTGTTGCGCGACAAGGGCTGGGGCCCGCGCATCGTGCCGATCATCCCCGACGAGGCACGCACGTTCGGCATCGACGCGTTCTTCCCGACGGCGAAGATCTACAACCCGCAGGGCCAGAACTACACCTCGGTCGACCGCGACCTGCTGCTGAAGTACCGCGAGGCGCCCGACGGGCAGATCGTGCACGTCGGCATCAACGAGGCCGGCGCGATGGCGGCATTCGTCGCCGCCGGATCGTCGTACTCGACGCACGGCGAGCCGCTCATCCCGATCTACGTCTTCTACTCGATGTTCGGCTTCCAGCGCACCGGCGACTCCATCTGGGCGGCCGCCGACCAGATGGCGCGCGGCTTCCTGATCGGCGCCACCGCCGGCCGCACGACGCTCGCCGGCGAAGGCACCCAGCACGCCGACGGCCACTCGCCGCTGCTCGCCTCGACGAACCCGGCCGTGCTCGCCTACGACCCGGCCTACGGCTACGAGATCGCGCACCTGGTGCAGATGGGCCTCGAGCGCATGTACGGCGAGACGCCCGAGGACGTCATCATGTACCTCACCGTCTACAACGAGCCCTACGTGCAGCCCGCCGAGCCTGCGGACGTCGACGCCGAGGGCATCCGCCGCGGCATCCACCGCGTCTCGGTCAGCGACCACCACCCGATCAAGGTGCAGCTGCTCGGCTCCGGCGTGGCACTGCCCTGGCTGCACCACGCGCAGGAGCTGCTCGGCACCGACTGGGGCATCTCGGCCGACATCTGGTCGGTCACCTCGTGGAGCGAGCTGCGCCGCGACGGCCTCGAGGCCGACGAGCACAACTGGCTCAACCCGCAGGCCAACGCCAAGGTGCCGTACGTCACGCAGCGCCTGTCGGAGGCCGAGGGCCCGTTCATCGCCACCAGCGACTACATGCGGGCGGTCCCCGACCAGATCCGCGAGTGGGTGCCCGGCGACTACGCGACGCTCGGCGCCGACGGCTTCGGCTTCGCCGACACGCGCGCGGCGGCTCGTCGCTTCTTCACCATCGACAGCCACTCGGTCGTCGTCCGCGCGCTCGAGGCGCTCGCCCAGCAGGGCAAGGTGCCGCTCGGCATGGTCATGCAGGCGATCGACAAGTACAGCCTCCACGACGTGAACGCCGGCCAGTCGGGCAACGCCGGCGGCGAGTCGTAGGCCGGGCCCTGACCGCGGAGTCGGAGCTCAAGGCGCAGCAGCTCGCGTGGCTGCGGCGCATCTCCGGCGACCTCGCGGGCCAGGTGATGCGGGCGCTCGACGACCGCCTCCCCTGGTACCGCTCGATGCCGCCCTCGCGGCGGAGCGCCGTGGGCCTGGTGGCGCAGTCGGGCATCACGTCGTTCATCGCGTGGCACGAGGATCCCGAGGCGCAGCCCTGGATCGCCGCCGACGTCTTCGCGGCGGCGCCCCGGGAGCTGCTGCGCAGCGTCAGCCTGCAGCAGACGCTCGGGCTGATCCGCACCGTCGTGTCGGTCTTCGAGGAGCGCATCGCCGACGCCGACCCGATGATGCGCGAGCCGATCCTGCGGTACTCCCGCGAGATCGCCTTCGCCGCCGCCGACGTCTATGCCCGGGCTGCCGAGTCGCGCGGCCTGTGGGACGCCCGCCTCGAGGCGCTCGTGGTCGACTCGATCCTCACGGGCGAGCACGACGACGAGCTGCCGAGCCGCTCGGCGGCGCTCGGCTGGCACGGCCGCGGCGAGTGCGCCGTGCTCGTCGGCGTCGCGCCGCGCGTGCTCGACGTCGACGTCATCCGCAGGAAGGCGAGGCATGCCGGATGCGACGTGCTGGTCGGGATGCAGGGCACCCGGCTGGTCGTCGTCATCGGTCGCGCCGCCGCCGTCGAGGAGACCCCGACCGAGGAGCCGATCGCGTTCCTCGACATCGCCGGGCAGCTGGCCGAGGGCTTCGGCGAGGGGCACCTGGTGCTCGGGCCGTCGGTGCCGAGCATCGTCGACGCCGCCCGCAGCGCGAAGTCGGCGCTGGGCGGCTTCGCCGTGGCCGACGCGTGGCGCCGCACGCCGCGTCCCGTGCGCGCCGACGACCTGCTGCCCGAGCGGGCGCTGGCCGGCGATGCGCTGGCGCGCCAGGAGCTCGTGCGCACGATCTACGTGCCGCTGCGCGAGCACTCCTCCGACCTGCTGGCGACGCTCGCCTGCTACCTCGACACGGGCCGCTCGCTCGAGGCGACCGCCCGCGAGCTGTTCGTGCACCCGAACACGGTGCGATACCGCCTGAAGCGCATCAGCGAGATCATCGGCTGGGATGCCACCGGTGCCCGCGAGGCGCTCGCGCTCCACACCGCGGTGATCCTCGGATCGATCGGCGACGCGGCGCGCGAGCGCAACCAGCGACCGCCGCAGCAGCAGCACCATGCGTCTCGCGGCAGACCCCGAGTGGGAGGATGAAGAACGTGATCGTGATCGTCGCTCCAGGCCAGGGCTCGCAGAAGCCCGGCTTCCTCGCACCCTGGCTCGAGCTGCCGGGCGTGCCCGAGCGCCTCGGCGCGCTGGGCGAGGCGGCCGGCATCGACCTGGTCGAGCACGGCACCGTCAGCGATGCCGACACCATCCGCGACACCAAGGTCGCGCAGCCGCTCATCGTCGCCGCGGGCATCCTCGCGCTCGACGCGCTGGGCGAGCGCGCGAGCCTCGCCGGCGGCGTCGCAGGCCACTCGGTGGGCGAGATCACCGCGGCGGTCGCGGCCGGGGTGCTCGACGCCTCGGACGCCATGGCGCTCGTCGGCGAGCGCGCACGGGCGATGGCGGATGCGGCTGCCGAGACCCCCACGGGCATGGCCGCGGTGATCGGGGCCGACGAGGCGCAGCTCGAGGCGCGCCTCGCCGAGCTGGGCCTCCAGCCGGCCAACTACAACGGCGGCGGCCAGATCGTCGTCGCGGGCGCCGTCGACGCGCTCGCGGCCCTCGCCGAGGCGCCGCCGGAGCGCGCACGCGTCATCCCGCTGCAGACCGCCGGCGCCTTCCACACCAGCTACATGGGCTCCGCGGTCGAGCGCTTCCGCGCGAAGGCCGCCGAGACCGCCGCCGCCGACCCGACCACCACCCTCTGGACCAACCGCGACGGCCGCGTGGTCGCATCCGGCCCCGAATTCCTCGAGCTCATCGTCGGCCAGGTCTCGAGCCCCGTGCGCTGGGACCGCTGCATGGCGTCGTTCCAGGCCGCGGGCGTCACCGGCATCATCGAGCTCGCGCCGGCGGGCGCCCTGCTGGGCCTCGCCAAGCGCGGCCTGCGCGGCGTGCCCGCAGCGGGCATCACCACCCCCGACGACCTGGAGGCAGCCGTCGCGCTGCTGGAGAGCGGAGCCGCAGCATGACGCGCATCACTGGCCTTCCCACGCGCAACGGATCGCGCATCCTCTCGGTCGGCGCCGCCCGCGGCGACCTGATCGTGCCGAACGACGACCTCGTCGGGCCGATCGACTCCTCCGACGAGTGGATCCGCCAGCGCACGGGCATCATCACGCGCATGCGCGCCTCCGAGGGGGTCGAGGCCGTCGATCTCGCGGAGACCGCCGCGAAGGAGGCGCTCGAGCGCGCCGGCCTCGACGGCGCGAAGATCGATGCCGTGATCGTCTCGACGATCAGCAATACCGTGCAGACGCCCTCGATGGCCGCGCTGCTCACCGAGCGGATCGGCGCCACGCCCGCGCCCGCCTTCGACATCTCGGCCGCCTGCGCCGGCTACGCCTACGGCGTCGCGCAGGCCGACGCCCTCGTGCGCAGCGGCATGGCCGAGCACGTGCTCGTCGTGGGCGTCGAGAAGCTCTCCGACATCGTCGACCCGACCGACCGCTCGATCAGCTTCCTGCTCGGCGACGGCGCCGGTGCGGTCGTCATCGGCGCGGCGGACGAGCCGGGCATCAGCCCCTCGGTGTGGGGATCGGACGGCGCCCAGTGGGAGACGATCCGGATGACGAACACGCTCGGCTCGATGCGCGACGGCGCGCCCTGGCCGACGCTGCGCCAGGACGGCCAGAAGGTCTTCCGCTGGGCGGTGTGGGAGATGGCGAAGAAGGCCCGCGAGGCGCTCGACGCCGCCGGCATCGAGCCCGAGGACCTGGCGGCGTTCATCCCCCACCAGGCGAACATGCGCATCATCGACGAGTTCGCGAAGCAGCTGAAGCTGCCCGAGTCGGTCATGATCGCCCGCGACATCGCCGACACCGGCAACACCTCAGCGGCCTCGATCCCGCTCGCGATGCACCGCCTGCTCGAGGAGCACCCCGAGCTCTCGGGCGGCCTCGCCCTGCAGATCGGCTTCGGCGCCGGGCTCGTGTACGGCGCCCAGGTCGTCGTCCTCCCTTAGACTTCAACCCGTCCACAGACAGAAGGAGACACCCGATGGCATTCACCCAGGACGAGGTCCTCGCCGGACTCGCCGACCTCGTGAACGACGAGACCGGCATCGCGACCGAGAACGTGCAGCTCGAGAAGTCGTTCACCGATGACCTCGACATCGACTCGATCTCGATGATGACGATCGTCGTGAACGCCGAGGAGAAGTTCGACGTGAAGATCCCGGACGACGAGGTCAAGAACCTCAAGACCGTCAAGGACGCCGTCGACTTCATCACCAGCGCCCAGGCCTGAGCCGCAGCCCTGATCTTCGCGTGCGGCCGGGCGACCGGCCGCACGCGGCATCTTCGAGGAGAGCAATGACGAAGAAGATCGTCATCACCGGCATCGGTGCGACCACGCCCATCGGCGGCACGGCCCGCGAGAGCTGGGAGGCGCTGCTCGCCGGCGTCTCCGGCGCGCGCAGCCTCGAGCACGAGTGGGTCGCGAAGTACGAGCTGCCCGTCACGTTCGCCGCCGAGGCCAAGGTGCGCCCCGACACGGTGCTCGAGCGGCCGGTCGCGAAGCGACTCGACCCCTCGAGCCAGCTCGCGCTCGTGGCGGCCAAGGAGGCCTTCGCGGACGCGGGCTCGCCCGACGTGCCCCGAGAGCGCCTCGGCGTCGACTTCTCCACCGGCATCGGCGGCCTGTGGACCCTGCTCGACGCGTGGGACACGCTGCGCGAGAAGGGCCCTCGGCGCGTGCTGCCCATGACGGTGCCGATGCTGATGCCGAACGCGCCCGCTGCCGCCGTCTCGATGCACTTCGAGGCGCGCGCCTACGCGCGCACCGTCGCCTCGGCCTGCGCCTCGAGCACCGAGGCGCTCGTGAACGCCTACGAGCACCTGCAGGCCGGCCTCGCCGACGTCGTGATCGCGGGCGGCGCCGAGTCGGCGATCCACCCGATCACCCTCGCCTCCTTCGCCTCCATGCAGGCGCTCTCGCGCCGCAACGACGACCCGGCCACGGCATCCCGCCCCTACGACGTGACCCGCGACGGGTTCGTCATGGGCGAGGGCGCTGCGGCGCTCGTGCTCGAGACCGAGGAGCACGCGCTCGCGCGCGGCGCCCGCATCTACGCCGAGCTGGCGGGCGGCGGCGTCACGGCCGACTCGTACCACATCACCGCTCCCGAGCCCGAGGGCAAGGGCGCCAGCCGCGCCGTGCAGCTGGCCCTCGAGGCCGCCGGCGCGACCGCCGACGACGTCACGCACATCAACGCGCACGCGACGTCGACCCCGGTGGGCGATGTGGCCGAGGTGCGGGCGATGCACCGCATCTTCGGCGAGCGCATCAGCGAGATCCCCGTCTCGGCGACGAAGGCGGCCCACGGCCACCTGCTGGGCGGCACCGGCGCGCTCGAGGCGATCTTCACCACGCTCGCGCTGGTGGAGCGCAAGGCTCCGCCGACGATCAACGTCACCGAGCAGGATCCGGATGCGCCGCTCACCATCTCGGGCACGCCCATCCCCCTCGGCGACGGCCCGCAGCTGGCGATCTCGAACTCGTTCGGGTTCGGCGGGCACAACGCCGTGATCGCGATCCGCTCCGTCTGACCGACGTCGGCAACGAGGGCCCCGCTGTACGCAGCGGGGCCCTCGTCTGTCAGGGGCGCGTCTACCCGACGCGGTGCAGCCACGCGACGGGCGACCCGTCGGAGGCGTGCCGGTAGTGCTCGAGGTCGCGATCCCAGGCGCCGCCGAGAGCGTCGTCGAGCTCGGCCAGCAGGGCGCGGGCGTCGGGGCCCGCCGCCTCGATGGCACTGCGGATGCGGTCCTCCGGCACGAGCACGGATCCCGCGGCGTCGATGCGGGCGGCGCTGATGCCGAGCTGGGGCGTGTGCATCCAGCGCATGCCGTCCGTGCCGGGCGTCGGATCCTCGGTGACCTCGAAGCGCACGTCGCGCCAACCGGCGAGGGCGCTGACGATGGCCGCGCCGGTGCCGGCGGCGCCCTTCCAGTGCACCTCGGTGCGCTCCATGCCCGGCTCGGCCGGCTGCGGCTGCCAGACGAAGCGCACGGCGTCGCCGACCGCCTGGCCGACGGCCCACTCGAGATGCGTGCGCATGGCGCGCTGGGACGCGTGGATCCAGACGACCCCCGCGGTCGTCGCGGGACGTCGTCTGAGCGTGTTCGCAGCAGTCATCGTCTCTCCCTCGTTCGATGCGACTTCCCCATCGGTCGAACGTCGAGAGACAGCACGAGTGTGTCACACGTGCGCTGCGAACTCCAAGCGTGTCATTCGGCAGCGAAGAGCGGCCGCTGCTCTCCCGCCTCGATCGGGAAGGGCAGGCGGTTGCCCGCCGGTGGCAGCGGGCAGTTGAACTGCTCGCTCATCGCGCACGGCGGCACGATCGCGCGGTTGAAGTCGACCTCGACGGTGCCGTCGGGGCGCGGCTTGACGAACAGGAACCGGCCGACGTCATAGGTCTCGGCACCCGTCGTGGCGTCGGCGAAGACGATCTGCAGGCTGTCGCCGTCGGGCAGCGCGAGCAGTTCGACCTCGGCGCCGTCGTGCTCGAAGCGGATCTTGCCGGGCGAGACGCCCTTGCGCAGCGATCCGCCCTGCGACTTGCCGTACTCGAAGGCGACGCCGCCCTCCACCGGCTCGAACGTGCCGTGCTTCTGCCAGCCCGGGTCGAAGTCGAAGGTGCTGACGCCCTCGAAGCCGCGCTGCTCGGCGGCGTCGGCGTTCCAGACGCGCAGCGCGAAGCGGCCGTTGTAGTCCGGCCCGATGACGAACGCGGTGCGGCTGTCGTCGAAGCGCACCGAGCTGGGCGTCATCGAGTCGTGGCTGTAGACGACCGCGGCCCCGTCGACGACCTCGCCGTCGACGACGATCTCGTCCGACGCATCCGCCGTCACCTGCAGCCCGTCACCGGCAGGTGAGGGCGCCCAGGTGCCGGGCACGCCCTCGACCTGGGTGGGCTCGGAGATCCATGCCGTGGTCTCGAGCGCGACGGCGCCCTGCGGGCCGCGGATGCTCAGATCGCGCTTGCGGCGGAAGGCCTCGTGGGCGGCGGGCACGACGGGATCGCTCATGCAGCCACTCTACCGAGGGCCTGTGACGCGTCAGCCGCACCGCGTACGTTCTTCGTCATGCAGCAGGCATCCCTCAGCGTCATCATCCCGCCCGACGTGCCGCCGGAGGAGATCCTGCCGCTGGCCGTCGCCGCCGAAGCCGGCGGGGTCGGCGAGGTGTGGCTGTGGGAGGACTGCTTCGCCGAGTCGGGCATCGCCACCGCGGCCGCCGTGCTCGCCGCGACCGCCTCGCTGCGGGTGGGGCTCGGCCTCATGCCGGTGCCGCTACGCAACGTGGCGCTCACGGCGATGGAGGTCGCCACGATCGCGCGGCTCTTCCCCGGGCGCTTCCTGCCCGGCATCGGGCACGGCGTGCTCGAGTGGATGGGTCAGGTCGGCGTGCGCGCGGCGTCGCCGCTGACCCTGCTGCGCGAGCAGGGATCGGCGCTGCGGTCGCTGCTGGCGGGCGAAGAGGTGAGCGTCGACGGCCGCTACGTGCACCTCGAGGGCGTGCAGCTGCGCTGGCCGCCCGCGGTCGTGCCGCCGCTGCTGATCGGCGGCGGCAAGCCGAAGACGCTCGGGCTCGCCGGCGAGCTGGGCGACGGCGTGATCCTGGCCGGCGAGATGTCGGCGCCCGACGACGTCGCCGTCTCGCGCGAGGCCGTCGAGACGGTGCGGGCCGCCCGCGCGGCGGCGGGCCTCGACGGCCCCTTCGCGGTGGTGCAGTTCGCGGGCATCAGAGCGGATGCGTCTGCTGACGAGATCACGCAGGTGCGGTCGGCCTTCACCGACGCGGGCACGACGAGCCTGCCGCTGCTGGCGCTCGAGGCCGACGGGCGGCCGAGCCGTGCCGCGGGCATCCGGCAGCTGATCGCCGCGGTCGGGGCGCTGCCCGCCTGACCACGGCCGCCGACTGATCGATCCGCCCGGTCAGGCGTTGCGACCGCGCGCCGCGACGCGCCAGCGCGCGCTCGGCTCGGCGTCGTCGGCGCGATCGAAGACGAACAGCTCGTCGACGAGGTTGACCGCCATGCAGGAGTGATTCGGCACCGCACGCACGAGGCTGCCGAGCGGCGGCAGGTCGTCGGGCGCGATGCCGGGCAGCTCGACCAAGGCGTGGTGCTCGCTGAGCTGCACGATGCGCGCGTCAGGGTGGTCGAGCAGCCGGCCGTGACCGGTCGCCCAGGCTGCGCGATCCGGGCCGAGCACCTTCGAGCCGGCGTCGAGCACCAGTCGGCCGCCCGCGTGCGAGACGACCGTCGCGTGGGCGGTCAGCGCGATCTGCTCGGGCGCGGTCGAGCCGAGCTCCCACTGCTGGGCGTCGCCGAAGACGCTGACGCCGGGCCGCAGCTCGGTGACGGGCGAGTCGAGCGCGAGCGCGGCGGCGAAGCTGGGCGTCGAGCCGCCCGAGACCACCTGCGGCGGCACGCCCGCGTCGCGCATCGACGCGGCGGCGACGCGCAGCGCCTCCGCCTCCTGGCGGGCCGCCGTCTCGCGCCCCTCCGGTGCGTAGGCATGGCCGGGAAAGGCGAAGACGCCCTCGACCTCGATGCCGGCGCGCGCGGCGGCCGAGGCGACGTCCCCGGCCGCTGTGGGGACGCATCCGGAGCGGTGATGGCCCGCATCGACCTCGACCCGCGCCGAGACGCGGCCGGCGAGCCCGCCCCGTGCGATGCGCGCGGCCGCCTCGACCGAGTCGACGCCGATCGAGATAGCCGCACCCGCGGCGGCCAGGTGGCTGAGCCGGGCGGCGCGGTCGGCGTCGATCCAGAGCGGGTAGGCGATGAAGAGGTCGTCGAGGCCGGCGGCGGCGAAGACCTCGGCCTCGCCGATCGTCGCGACGGTCAGGCCGTGCGCGCCGGCTGCCACCTGCATGCGGCCGATCTCGATGGTCTTGTGGGTCTTCGCGTGAGGGCGCAGGGCGATGCCGCGAGCCGTCGCGGCTTCCGCGACCCGGGCGATGTTCGCCTGCATGCGCTCGAGGTCGACGGCGAGGAACGGCGTGCTGGGGCGCATGCTCCGGAGCGTACCCGCACCGGTCGGCGCGCGCCGCAGGCGTCGGTCACGCGGTGGTGCGCGGCTCCGCGGGTGCCGCTTGCGGGCCCTCGTCGCGTCGGAGGCGGGCGGTCAGGTAGAGGCGGTGCGCCGTGATGACCAGCGCCAGCCAGGCGGCGCCGAGCAGCCAGCCGGCGACGACGTCGGTCACCCAGTGGTGCCCGAGGTAGACCCGGCTCGCCGCCACCAGCAACGATGCGACGACTGCCGCGACGATGATCAGGGCCCGCGCCCAGGCGCTGCGGCGGCGCAGCACCAGCAGGTAGGCGATGATGCCGAGGATCGCGACGGCGCTGAGCGTGTGGCCGCTGGGGAACGATGCCGAGACCTCGTAGGGCGGCACCGCGTCGGTGATGGGCGGGCGGTCGCGACCGATGAGCACCTTGCCCGCGACCGTCATCAGCAGCGAGCCGAGGCCCGCGGCGACGATGAGCACGACCGGCGTCCACGACCGGCGCCGAAGTCCGAGCACCACCAGCGTCAGCACGGCGATGAGCGGCATGCCGACCGTGCCGGCGAGATCGGTGAAGCCGGTGATGACGGCGTCGACGCCCGGGCTCCGGATCGTCAGGATGGCGTCGAGGAGGGGCCGGTCGATGCCTGCCACGCCGTCCTCGTCGGTGACCGCGTCGTAGACGCCGACCGCCCCGAGGCTCAGCGCGAACGCGATGGCCGCGCCGATCGCGAGCGTCAGCAGCAACGTGGCGTAGGGGCCGACGATGTCGCCCAGACGTGCCCCCACGGCAGCGATCATGCGGCCGAGCCGCGTGCGCCAGCGGACGAGCTCGACGTCGCCGATCTGCGTGTCCTGACGTCGCTCCCCAGCCGTGCCGCGTTCGGGAGCCGTGCCCTGCTCGGGACGTGTGCCCGGTTCGGGAGGCGAGCCAGGCTCGGGTGCCGTGCCGTGCGCGTGCATGCTCGTTCCCCTCTCGGCGTTCTGCAGGGGACGACGGTAGCGCGCCGACCCTGATGACGGGCCGCTGGCGCCCGGTGCTAGCGTCGCGCCATGCCCGAGCGCTTCGCCACCGTCGACGCGTTCCTCGACGCGCAGACGCCCGAGCGGCGCGCCGAGGTCGGGCGGATGCGTTCCCTGGTGCACGAGGCGGAGCCTGCGCTCGTCGAGGTGGTCAAGTGGAACTCGCCGAGCTGGACGCTCGACGGCGTCGACCGCCTCACCGTCAGCGCGGCCGGGAAGGGGCCGGTGCTGCTGGTGCTGCACTTCGGCACCGAGCGCGCCGAGCAGCGCGGCGCGGCACCCGCCGGCTTCGCGGGCGATCCGGAAGGCCTGTTGCGCTGGCGCTCCGACATCCGGGCGACGCTCGAGACGCCGACCGCCGCCGAGCTGCCCGAGCGGCGCGACGCGCTCGTCGCCGTGATCCGCGCCTGGCTCGCCGAGCGCTGAGCGCTCCGGGCCCTGAGCGCTGCGGCTCTGAAGAGCGGGCTTTTCGCGCTCCTCCGTGCCGAGCCGCGTGCCATCATGTGCCATGACCGCACCGGACGCACCGCTCGGCCTGCTGCGACCCACCGACTCGTCGCGCTCGGATCGCGTGACCTACGTCGAGCTGTTCTTCGACCTCGTCTTCGTGCTGGCGCTCGCGCAGCTCTCGGCATATCTGTTCGAGCACCAGACGCCGCTCGGCGTGCTCGAGGGCGCCATCATGGTCACCGCGCTCTGGTGGGCGTGGGTGTCGACCAGCTGGGTGACGAACTGGCTCGACCCGGTGCGGATGCCGGTGCGCGGTGCCGTCATCGTGCTCGCGTTCCTGGCGCTGGTGATGAGCGTCTCGATCAAGGATGCGTTCGGCGACCGGGCGTGGGTGTTCGTGGTCGCCTACGTCGCGATGCAGCTCGGCCGCACCGCCTTCATCATGCTGGCGACACGGCGGCACGACCGCGACGCATCCCTCGACTTCACCCGTGTCCTCATCTGGACCGCGGTCAGCAGCGCGGTCTGGATCGCCGGCGCGCTGCTCCCCCTCCCGCTGCAGCTGCCGTTCTGGGTCGCCGCGCTCGGGATCGAGCTGGTCGGCACGCTGCTCGGGTTCCCGGTGCCCGGCATGGGCAGGGTCGAGCTGGGCAGGTGGGATCTCTCTGGCGCGCACATCGCCGAGCGCTCGGCGCTGTTCGTGCTCATCGCGGTCGGCGAAGGGCTGCTCGTCACCGGCATCACGTTCGTCGAGCTGGAGACGACGCCGCAGACCGTCGTCGCGATGGTGCTCGCCTTCGGCACGGCGGCGGCCATGTGGTGGATCTACTTCGACCACGGCGAGCGCATCGGCGCGGAGGCGATGGAGGCGTCGGATGCGCCCGGTCGCCTCGCGCGCTCGGCCTACACGTACGTGCACCTGCTGGTGATCGGCGGCATCGTGCTGGTCAGCGTCGGCGACAAGGAGCTGCTGTCGAACCCCGACGGGCAGAGCCTGTCGAAGGTCGCCACCCTGGTCGGCGGGCCGCTACTGTTCCTGATCGGCACGCTCGTCTTCCGGCGGCTGCTCGAGGGCCACTGGATCATGCCGCAGGCGGCCGGCGTCGCGGCCATGCTGGCTGTCGCAGCCGCGTCGTCCCTGATGACGCCGCTCGGCACCAGCGCCGCCTCGACCGCCGTGCTCGTCGCCGTGGCGGCGATGGAGACCGCGCACCGGATGCGTCGCAACCGTCGCCGCGGCGGCTGAGCGTCTGTTGTAGGGCGGACGGGACTTGAACCCGTGACCGAGGGATTATGAGTCCCCTGCTCTGACCAGCTGAGCTACCGCCCCAAGCCGCCGAGCGCAGGGCTCGGCAACCCGAACGAGCCTACTCGGCCGACTGGCCGCGGTAGATGCGCTCGAAGGCCGTGATCGTCGCCTCGATGTCGTGCGGAGCGACCAGCTCGAGGCTGCGCCGCTGCATCGCCGCGTACTCCTCGTCGCTCGAGCGCAGCACCAGCTCGAGCTTCTCGGCCAGGTCTGCCGAGTCGTCGGGGCGGAACAGGTAGCCGTTCTCGCCGTCGCGCACGAGGTGCGGCAGCGCCATCGCGTCGGCCGCGACGACGGGCAGGCCGGTCGCCATGGCTTCCATGGTGGCGATCGACTGCAGCTCGGCCGTCGACGGCATCGCGAACACTTCGGCACCACGCAGTCGCTCGCGCAGCTCCTCGTCGGAGACGAAGCCGGTGAGGGTGACGCGGTCGGCGATGTGCAGGTCGCGCGCCATGTGACCGAGCTCATCGATCAGGTCGCCGACGCCGATGATCTCGAGGTGCCAGTCGAGATCCTCGGGCAATTGCGCGACGGCGCGCACGAGGGTGTCGAGCCGCTTCTCGCTCGTGACGCGGCCCACGAAGACGATGTGGCCGTGCTGGCGCTCGGGATTCGGGTGGTACTCGTCCCCCGGCAGCCCGCACGAGATCGCGCGCACGCCGGTCAGGCCGGTCTTGCGCTCGAGGTAGTCGGCGCTGCGCTGCGTCGGCGTCGTGACCACGTCGCAGCGCGCCAGCACGTTCGCCGCGTCGCTCCATGCCCAGTTGACCGCCGAGCCGTGCAGCGCGCGCGGGATGTTCGAGTGGTCCATGAGGTTCTCGAACATCAGGTGGTTGGTGCCCACGACCCTGATGCCGCGCTTGTTCGCCTCGGTCGAGAATGCACGACCGAGCACGATGTGCGACTGGAAGTGCACGACATCCGGACGCAGCGCATCCAGCAACGACGCCGCGTTCGAGTACATGCGCCACGGCTCGGCGAAGCGCAGCCAGTCGTGGCCCGGGTAGAGCATCGAGCGCAGGCGGTGCACCGTGAAGCGCTGCCCCTCGTGCTCCTCGACGTGCGAGCCGTGGCGGTTGCGGCCGAGCGACGACGCCACGACGTGCACCTCGTGCCCGCGAGCGGTGAGGCGGGCGGCGAGCCGGGTGGTGAACTTCGCGGCGCCGTTGACGTCGGGCGCGAAGGTGTCGGTGGCGATCAGGATGCGCAGGGGGCGTTCGTTCATGGGTTCTCCTCGGGCGCGATGTCGGGCGTCCGGATCTGGGGATGGTGCCGGGCGAGCGAGAAGACGCCCGCGACGGCGAGCGCTCCCGCTCCGGCGAAGACGATGATGGCCCACGGCGGCGTGGCCGAGGCCTCGCCGAGCACCGTGACGCCGATGAGCACCGCGATCAGCGGGTCGACGACGGTGAGCCCGGCGATGACGAGGTCGGGCGGGCCCGAGGCGTGCGCGAGCTGCACGGCATAGCTGCCCACGAGCAGCGCGACGAGCAGCGCCACCGCGCAGACGATCGTCAGCCAGTCGAACTGGCTCGAGATGATGCGGTTGATGACGACCTTCGACAGCGTGACCACGAAGCCGTAGAGCACGCCGGCGGCGATGATGTAGAAGATCGCGTTCGCGCGCTTCCGGAAGTACCACCACACGATGCCCACGCCCACGAGCGCGACGACGAGCAGTGACAGCACCGTCAGCAGCTGTCGGTCGTTGATAGGGCGCTCGACGGCGAAGATCGCGGCCACGGTGACGAAGATGCCGATGCCCAGCAGGCAGAGCGTGATCGCGCGGATCGTGCGATGGTCGAGCTTGATGCCGGCGAGCCGCGAGTTGAGGATGGCGGTCACGACCAGCGCGACCGCGCCCAGCGGCTGCACGACGATGAGCGGCGCGAGCGCGAGCGCGCCCAGCTGCAGCACGACGGCGAGCCCGAGCAGCAGCGTGCCGATGAGCCACGCGGGGTTGCGCAGCATCTTGACCAGGGCCGTGCCGCCCAGGTGCGCGCCGCGCTGGTCGCCGCCCTCGAAGTGGCCGACGCCGCGGTGCTGGAACTGCGTGCCGACCGAGAGGAAGATCGCGCCGACGATCGCCACCGGGATGCCGACGGCCTGCAGCGGCGTCAGCGAGATCTCAGCCGCGATGTCGTCGAAGGCGGTGGAGAGCACCTCAAGAACCTACTCGCCTTGGGCGCCGATACCCTGGAGGACATGACTGTTCTGCCCATCTGCATCACCGGTGAGCCGGTGCTGCACCGCGTCGCGGAGCCCGTCGCGACCTTCGACGCTGAGCTCACCACCCTCGTCTCCGACATGTTCGCCACCATGGAGGCCGCCCCCGGCGTCGGCCTCGCCGCGCCCCAGGTGGGGCTCGCGAAGCGGCTGTTCGTCTACGACTGGACCGACGAGGAGGGCGTGCGCACGCGCGGCGTCGCAGTCAACCCCGAGCTGTGGGTCTCGCCGCTGCCCCTCGGCCTGCCCGACGACGACGAGGAGGAGGGCTGCCTCTCGATCCCGGGCGAGCGCTTCGGCCTCAAGCGCGCCGAGCGGGCGATACTCAAGGCGCAGGACGAGCACGGCGAGCACTACGAGCTCGAGGCCTCCGGCTGGCTCGCGCGCATCCTGCAGCACGAGTTCGACCACCTGAACGGCGTGCTCTACGCAGACCGGTTGGATGCGTTCGGCACGAAGGGCGTGCAGAAGGCGATCAAGCGCAACAAGTGGGGCACTGCGGGCCTGAGCTGGATGCCCGGCGAGGACCACCTCGACGACTGAGACCGAGTCCACGCAAGAGAAAAGCCCCGCCGTGAGGCGGGACTTCTCGTGTCGCTCCCCGAGATGGACTCGAACCATCAACCCGCGGAGCACCGCTCCGCGCTAGCCGACATCGTCGGCGTGCCGGAACCGGCCACGCAAGAGAAAAGCCCCGCCGTGAGGCGGGGCTTTTCGTGTCGCTCCCCGAGATGGACTCGAACCATCAACCTGCCGGTTAACAGCCGGCTGCTCTGCCAATTGAGCTATCGAGGATCGCTGCAGGAGCGACGTCAATCATAGCATCCCTGCAAGCTGCCGGTCACATCCGCCGACCACCGGCCGCTCTCGCGCCGCTGCGCCCTCGAGCACCTGACTCCTGCCGACACCTACTCCGCCCGCAGCGCGTTCCGCTCGCGGTCGAGCTCGACGAGCTGCTCGCGCAACCGCTTCGTCGCCTCGGGGTCGGCGCCGATCATGCGCTGCAGCCGGCTCATCAGGTCGGCCTTCTGCCGCAGGATGTCGCGGTCGATGAGCCCGCCGACGACCCCGCGCACGTAGCGCGTGACGTCCTTCGCGGGGATCGGCGACATCGCGAGCGTGCGCACCAGCGGCACCAGCTCGGTCGGCACCGCTGCGGCGACGCGCTCCGAGAAGTCGCTCGCCTCGATCGCGTCGAGCGAGGTCAGGATCCCGTCGCGCACGACCGCCAGCGACGGGTTCGCGACGTAGGCGGTCGCGCCGCGCACCGCGAGGTCGCGCCCGATCACCGCGGGCTGCTGCAGCAGCGCCGCCATCGCGTCGCGCTCGAGCCGCGACGCCGGGTCGCGCTCGAGCTGCCGCAGCGCGACATCCGCGGGCGGATGCGTCGGCACGGGCGGCTGCGCACCCGGCTGTCCCTGCCTGGTCGCGCCCGCACCGCCCTGCGACTCGGGCCTGGGCAGCGGCCCGGCCTGCCGCACCGCCTGGCGCACGTCGTCGGGGCTGACGCCGAGCCAGCCGGCGACCGTGCGCACGTAGCCGTCGGCGAGCGCCCGGTCGCGGATCGACTGCAGCACCGGCGCGGCCCGCCGCATGGCGGCCACGCGGCCCTCGACGGTCTCGAGGTCGTGCTCGGCGACGATGCGCCGCAGCATGAACTCGAACAGCGGCCGCCGCTGCTGGATCAGCCGCCGCACGGCGTCGTCGCCGCGCTCGAGCCGCAGGTCGCACGGGTCGAGCCCCTCGGGCGGCACCGCGACGAACGTCTGGGCCGCGAAGCGCTGCTCCTCGGCGAACGTGCGCACGGCCGCCTGCTGGCCGGCCTCGTCGGGGTCGAAGGTGAAGATCACGCGGCCGAGCGAGCGCGTGTCGGTGGTCGACACATCGCCGAGCACGCGGCGCAGCACCTTGATGTGGTCGATGCCGAACGCGGTGCCGCAGGTGGCGACCGCGGTCGTGACCCCCGCGAGGTGGCAGGCCATCACATCCGTGTACCCCTCGACCACGACGGCCTCGTGGCCTCGCGCGATGTCGCGCTTGGCGAGGTCGAGCCCGTAGAGCACCTGGCTCTTGCGGAAGATCGGCGTCTCGGGCGAGTTGAGGTACTTCGGGCCCTTGTCGTCGTCGGAGAGCCGCCGCGCGCCGAAGCCGACGGTGGCGCCTGCGACGTCGCGGATCGGCCACATCAGCCGCCCGCGGAACCGGTCGTAGCTGCCGCGCTGCCCCTCGCTGAGGAGTCCTGCGCCCAGCAGCTCGGCCTCGGTGAAGCCGCGACCGCGCAGGTGCTGCTTGAGGGCCTCGAACGACTGCGGCGCGAAGCCGACGCCGAAGCGCTCGGCCGCGGCCAGGTCGAAGCCGCGCTCGCCCAGGAAGCGCTGGCCGAGCGCCGCGGCGGGCGTCGTCAGCTGCTCCTGGAAGTACGTCTCCGCGGCCCGGCTCGCCTCGAGCAGCCGCAGTCGGCCGCTGGTCTCCTCCTGCGGCTTGCCGTCCTCGTAGTGCAGCGTGTAGCCGAGCTGCGAGGCGAAGCGCTCGACGGTCTCCTGGAACGACGTGTGGTCCATCGCCATGACGAACTGGAAGGCGTCGCCATCCTCGCCGCAGCCGAAGCAGTGGTAGCGGCCGACGGCCGGCCGCACATGGAACGAGGGCGAGCGCTCGTCGTGGAACGGGCAGAGCCCCTTCATGCTGCCGACGCCGGCGCTCTTCAGCGTGACGTGATCGCCGACGACGTCGACGATCGAGATGCGCGATCGCAGCTCGTCGATGTCGCTGCGCCGGATCCGCCCCGCCACGGTGCTCAGTCCCCCACGTTGCGCTCGTGCCAGGCGAGAGCGCCGCGGTCGGTGAGGCTCGCCACCTGGTCGACGACCACGCGGGCGCGGCCTGCGTCGTCGCGCGCGGCCGCCCAGTCCTCGGCGTAGGCAGGGTCGAGCGCCGAGGGGCCGACGCGCAGCAGCGCGTCGCACAGCTCCTGCAGGATCCGCCGCTGGCTGGCGTAGATCGGCTGCCGCCGCTCGGCCAGGATGAAGCTCGCCGCCGTGCCCTTCAGCACCGCGATCTCGGCGCGCACCTCGCGCGGCACCTCGACGGTGCCGCCGAAGCGCGCGAGCGGCCCCTCGTGCCCCTCGCGCGTGCGCCGGGTGGCGGCGTTCGCGAACCGCCCGATCAGCTTCGACGTGAGGTTCTTGAGCTTCGCGTGGTCGGCCCGCGACGCGTCGAACGAGCGCAGCCAGGTCTCGAGGTCGTCGAGCCGGTCGAAGGCCTCGAGCAGCTCGTCGCGGGTGAACTCCGGCCCCACCCAGGTGAGCATGGTCGAGACGAGCTCGTCGTGGCCGACGCGGCTGGCGAGCTTCGCGGCGTCGACGTAGCCGCCGACCACCGCGTCCTCGAAGTCGTGCACCGAGTAGGCGATGTCGTCGGCGAGGTCCATCACCTGCGCCTCGATCGACGGCCGCCCCTCGGGCGCGCCCTCGCGCACCCACTCGAACGCCGCCCGGTCGTCGGCGTAGAAGCCGAACTTCACACGACCGGATGCGTCGTGGACGTCGGAGCTCTGCGGCCACGGGTACTTGCAGGCGGCGTCGACGGATGCGCGGGTCAGGTTGAGGCCGTACGGCTGGTCGCGGATCACCTTCGGCTCGAGGCGCGTGATCACGCGCAGGGTCTGCGCGTTGCCCTCGAAGCCGCCGATGCCCTGGGCCCACTCGTTGAGGCCCTTCTCGCCGTTGTGGCCGAAGGGCGGGTGCCCGATGTCGTGAGCGAGGCAGGCGGTGTCGACCACGTCGTGGTCGAGGCCCAGCTCTGCGGCGATCTCGCGGCCGATCTGCGCCACCTCGAGCGAGTGCGTGAGCCGGGTGCGGGAGTCGTCGAAGCCCATGGTGGGCGAGAGCACCTGCGTCTTCTGGCCGAGCCGGCGGAAGGCGCTCGAGTGCAGCAGCCGCGCGCGGTCGCGCGCGAAGTCGGTGCGCGACGACGTGTGGTGCTCGGGCAGGCGGCGCTCGACGTCGTGCTCGCCGTAGCCGCTCGCCTCAGCCGCCACGGGTGTCGCTCTCGTCCTCGATGAGCGCCTCGCGCTGCGCGGGCGTCAGCTCGGGGCTGTCGAGCCAGCCGTCGGGCAGCGCGGGCCTGCGGGGGCGGCCCGAGCGGCCGCGCTGGCCCTCGATGCCCTCGGCGATGTACGGCACCGAGCGGTCGAGCTGGCCGAGCAGGTCGTCGAGGTGCGCGAGCGACTCGACCGCGGCGAGCGCGCGCCGGGCGTCCCCGCCGACCGGGTAGCCCTTGAAGTACCAGGCGACGTGCTTGCGGATGTCGCGGCAGGCGCGATCCTCCTCGCCGAAGAACTCGACCAGCAGCTCTGCGTGGCGACGGAACGCATCCGCCACCTCGCCGAGCCCGGGCCGGTGCCGCTCGTCGCTGCCCGAGAACGCGGCCGCGAGGTCGCCGAAGAGCCAGGGCCGGCCGAGGCAGCCGCGGCCCACGACCACGCCGTCGACGCCGGTCTCGGCGACCATGCGCAGGGCGTCCTCCGCCTGCCAGATGTCGCCGTTGCCGAGCACGGGGATCGAGGTGACGGCCTCCTTCAGCCTGGCGATCGCCGACCAGTCGGCCTTGCCCGAGTAGTGCTGCGCCGCCGTGCGGCCGTGCAGCGCCACGGCGGCGACGCCGGCGTCCTCAGCAGTGCGACCCGCGTCGAGGTAGGTGAGGTGCTCGTCGTCGATGCCGATGCGCATCTTCACGGTGACGGGGATGTCGCCGGCACGCTCGACCGCACGGCGCACGATGCTCTCGAACAGCTCGCGCTTCCAGGGCAGTGCGCTGCCGCCGCCGCGCCGGGTGACCTTCGGCACCGGGCAGCCGAAGTTGAGGTCGATGTGGTCGGCGTGGTCCTCGTCGACGAGGATGCCGACGGCCGCCTCGACCGTCTTCGGGTCGACGCCGTAGAGCTGCACCGAGCGCCGCTCCTCCGACGGGTGGTGGCTGATGAGCCGCATCGTCTCGGGGGTGCGCTCGACGAGCGCGCGCGACGTGATCATCTCGCTGACGTACAGGCCCGCGCCGTACTCGCGGCAGAGCCGGCGGTAGGCGGTGTTCGTGATGCCCGCCATGGGCGCGAGCACGACCGGCGCGTCGAGGGCGATGGGCCCGATCGACAGCGCCGGCGTGGTGCTCATTGGAGTGCTCACGCTCCGCGGAGCCCCTGCGCCCCGTAGCCAGTGAGCAGGTGCGCCTCGAGCTCGTCGATCTTCACGCGCGCCTGCTGCATCGAGTCGCGCTCGCGCACCGTGACGGCGCCGTCCTCGAGCGAGTCGAAGTCGACGGTCACGCAGAAGGGCGTGCCCACCTCGTCCTGCCGGCGGTAGCGGCGGCCGATGGCGCCGGCGTCGTCGAAGTCGATCGCCCACAGCTTGCGCAGCCGGTCGGCGAGCTCGCGCGCGAGCGGCGAGAGCTGCTCGTTGCGGCTGAGCGGCAGGACGGCGACCTTGACGGGCGCGAGGCGCGGGTCGAGGTGCAGCACGGTGCGGGTGTCGGTGCCGCCCTTGGCGTTCGGCACCTCCTCCTCGTCGTACGCGTCGACGAGGAACGCCATCATGCTGCGGGTGAGGCCGAACGACGGCTCGATCACGTAGGGCGTGTACTTCGCGCCGGAGGCCTGGTCGAAGTAGACGAGATCCTTGCCGGAGGCGGTCGAGTGCGACGACAGGTCGAAGTCGGTGCGGTTCGCGACGCCCATCAGCTCGCCCCACTCGGAGCCCTGGAAGCCGAAGCGGTACTCGAAGTCGATCGTGCCGGCCGAGTAGTGCGCGCGCTCCTCGTCGGGAACCTCGAAGCGGCGCATGTTCGCCTCGTCGAGCCCCAAGTCGAGGAACCACGCCCAGCACGCCTCGACCCACGTGTCGAACCACTCGGGCGCCTCGTCGGGGTGCGTGAAGTACTCGATCTCCATCTGCTCGAACTCGCGCGTGCGGAAGATGAAGTTGCCGGGGGTGATCTCGTTGCGGAACGCCTTGCCCACCTGGCCGATGCCGAACGGCGGCTTCTTGCGCGAGACGGTCACGACGTTGAGGAAGTTGGTGAAGATGCCCTGCGCCGTCTCGGGGCGCAGGTAGTGGAGTCCGGCCTCGTTGTCGACGGGCCCGAGGTTGGTCTTCATGAGCCCCGAGAACATCTGCGGCTCGGTCCACTTGCCGGTGTTGCCGCAGTCGGGGCAGGTGATCTCCTCCATGGAGGCGGCAGCACGGCCCTTCTTCGCCTCGAACGCCTCCTCCAGGTGGTCCTGGCGATGGCGCTTGTGGCACTGCAGGCACTCGACCAGCGGGTCGGTGAAGGTGGCGACGTGACCGGATGCGTGCCACACCGCGGTGGGCAGGATGATCGAGGAGTCGAGGCCGACCATGTCGTCGCGGCCCTGCACGAAGGTCTTCCACCACTGGCGCTTGATGTTCTCCTTCAGCGCCACGCCCAGGGGCCCGTAGTCCCATGCGGAGCGGGAGCCACCGTAGATCTCGCCGGCCTGGAACACGAAGCCGCGGCGCTTCGCGAGGTTGATGACGGCGTCGAGACGGTTCTGGACCACTGGTGCTCCTCGGGGTGGGCTCCGCGACCCTGCTGGCTGCAGGCGCGGCACGTGAACCTCGATTCTACCGAGCGGGAGTGGTGCGGGGGCCCGCCCGGCGCACGCATGTGCGCGATGCGTCGGCGCCGGGCTGGGATAGTCTCTTCATCCGGGGCGCTGGCGCCCTCGAAGGACGTGTCAGGAGGTCGGATGCAGAGCCAGGCTGGTCGCGAGCTCTACGGTGCCTGGGCGGAGCGCTGGCCGACCGACGTCGCAGAGCTCCTCGACGGCTATTCCGGCTCCTGGTGGATCGGCGGCGGGTGGGCGCTCGACGCGGCGACCGGCATCGCCCGGCCCCACGGCGACATCGACATCGTCATCCCGCGCAGCGAGCTGAGCCTGCTGCGCGGCTGGCTCGGCAGCCGCTGGCAGCTGTGGTGCGCGTTCCAGGGAGCGCTGAAGCCGCTGCTCCCCCACGACTCCGACGTGCTGCCCATCGGCACCACCAGCATCTGGACCCGCACCAGCGCCTACGGCCAGTGGGAGTACGAGATCCTGCTCGACCCGAGCGACGGCGAGTCGTGGCGCTTCCGGCGCGACACCGCCGTGACGATGCCGCTCGAGGATGCGCTCCTGACCCGCGACGGCATCCGCTACGCGAAGCCGCAGATCGTGCTCGCCTACGCGGCGGCCGACCACGCCGACGTCGCCTGGCTCGAGCAGGCGCTGCCCGCGCTCGACGACGAGGCGCGCTCCTGGCTGGTCGACCGGCTCTCCGACGAGCACCCGTGGCGGAAGCGGCTCACGACGGCGTGATCTCGAGCAGCGGCCTTCGGGCGCTCCTCGATCAGCGGATGGGTTCGGCCGGCGGTGCCGCGGGCGCCGGGGCGTCGACGGCGCCGCCGAAGCGGCGGTCGCGCCCGGTGTAGATGTCGAGCGCGTGCCAGAGGTCCTGCCGCGTGAAGTCGGGCCACAGCCGGTCGAGGAAAACCATCTCGGCGTACGCGCCCTGCAGCGTCAGGAAGTTCGAGATGCGCTGCTCGCCGGAGGAGCGGATGAAGAGGTCGACATCCGGGATGTCGGGGTTGTAGACGCGCTGGCGCACCAGCTGGCGATCCACGGCCGACGGCTTCAGACGACCGGCCGCGACGTCGTCGGCGATCGAGCGCACCGCATCCGTGATCTCGTGCGTGCCGCCGTAGTTCACGCACATCTGCAGCGTCATCGTGCGGTTGCCGATCGTGCGGCGCTCGGCCTCCTCGAGCTCGCGGATCACGCTCGGCCACAGCCGCGGACGTCGGCCCGCCCAGCGCACCCGCACGCCCCAGGCGTCGAGCTGGTCGCGCTGCCGGCGCAGCACATCCTTGTTGAAGCCCATCAGGAAGCGCACCTCGTCGGGGCTGCGCTTCCAGTTCTCGGTCGAGAAGGCGTAGACCGAGAGGTGCTGCACGCCGACCTGCAGGGCGCCGGCGACCACGTCGAGCAGCCGCGCCTCGCCGGCCGCGTGGCCCTGCGTGCGGGTGAGGCCGCGCGCGTTCGCCCAGCGGCCGTTGCCGTCCATGATGATCGCGACGTGCGCCGGCAGCGTGCCCCGCTCGTAGGTGGGCGGCTGCTCGCCCGTCCAGTCGATCGGCTGCAATCCGGTCAACGCGCTCCCCGATCGACGTGCTCGAGCGAGCGGAGCCCCCGCTCGAGGTGCCACTGCACATAGGCCGCCACCGCGCCCGAGGCGCGGGCGCGCACGCCCTGCGGGGTCGACTCGGCCTCGGCCCAGTCGCCCGTCAGCAGCGCGCTCAGCAGCTCGAGCGTCGGCACGTCGACGCGCAGCGCGCCCGGGGGCGCCGCCGCGTCGGAGACCATGCCGCCCAGCTGCGGCACGAAGGCGCGGTGCGGTCCCGCCTCGCCGGTGACGGCGCAGTCGCCGAACGACGGCGCCCAGCCGGCGATCGACAGCGCGCGCAGCAGGTAGGAGTCGAGGGTCAGCGAGGGGTCGTGCTCGCTGCGCGCGAGCGACCGGAGCGCACCGACCAGGAGCAGGTACTGCTGCCGCGACGCATCCTCGTCGGTCAACCGGTCGGCGGTCTCGACCATCGCCGTCGCGGCCGTGTAGGCGCGGTAGTCGGCGACGATCACCGGCGCGTAGGAGCCGAGCGTCACCGCCTGCGTGACGATGTCGAGGCTGCGGCCGACCGCGAGCTGCAGGTCGGCGACCATGAACGGCTCGAGCCGCGCGCCGAACCGCGACGAGGTGCGCCGCACGCCCCTGGCGACCGCGCGCACCTTGCCGTGCTCGCGCGTCAGCAGCGTGACGATGCGGTCGGCCTCCCCCAGCGAGTGGGTGCGGAGGACGACGCCCTCGTCGCGGTACGTCGGCACCGTCAGCCGACCGGCTGCGCCCTGTGCTCGTGCACCCGCAGGCCGCGGTTCACGCCGGAGACGATGGCCGCGAGCGACGCGTGGCTCGACGAGTGGTCGATGCCGACGCCCCAGAAGCGCTGCCCGGCGAGCTCGAGCTCGACGTAGGAGGCCGCCTGGGCGTCCTGCCCGGCCGAGAGCGTGTGCTCGACGTAGTCGAGCAGCGAGACCTCGACCCCCTCGGCGCGCAGCAGCGACAGCAGCGCGTCGATCGGGCCGTTGCCGGATGCGGTCACGTCGCGGAGCGTCTGCTCGTCGCGCAGCACCACCTGCAGCGTGGTCGCGCCGCCCATGGTCGACGACGCGGCGACCTCGCGCAGCTCGAAGCGGCCCCACTGGTCCTCTGCGCGTCGCGAGGGGTTCGGCAGGTACTCGTCGCCGAAGATCTGCCAGATCTCGGCGCTCGAGACCTCGCCGCCCTCGCTGTCGGTGCGCGCCTGCACGATGTTCGAGAACTCCACCTGCAGCCTGCGCGGCAGGTCGAGCCCATGGTCGGTCTTCAGCAGGTAGGCGACGCCGCCCTTGCCGGACTGCGAGTTCACCCGGATCACGGCCTCGTAGCTGCGCCCGACGTCGCGCGGGTCGATCGGCAGGTACGGCACCGCCCAGGTGATCTCATCGACGCTCTTGCCGGCGCGCTCGGCGTCGGCGGCCATCCGCTCGAAGCCCTTCTTGATGGCGTCCTGGTGCGAGCCGGAGAAGGCGGTGTAGACGAGGTCGCCGGCCCAGGGGCTGCGCTCGTGCACCTTCAGCTGGTTGCAGTGCTCGGCGACGCGGCGCACGTGGTCGAGGTCGGAGAAGTCGATCTCGGGGTCGATGCCCTGCGTCAGCATGTTGAGGCCCAGCGCCACCAGGTCGACGTTGCCGGTGCGCTCGCCGTTGCCGAACAGGCAGCCCTCGATGCGGTCGGCGCCGGCCAGGTAGCCCAGCTCGGCGGCCGCCACGCCCGTGCCGCGGTCGTTGTGCGGGTGCAGCGACAGGATGACCGACTCGCGGCGCGCGAGGTGGCGGTGCATCCACTCGATCGAGTCGGCGTAGACGTTGGGCGTCGCCATCTCGACCGTCGCGGGCAGGTTGATGATGACCGGCCGCTCGGGGCGGGCGTCGAGCGTCTCGATGATCGCGTTGCAGACCTCGAGCGCGTAGTCGAGCTCGGTGCCGGTGTACGACTCGGGGCTGTACTCGTAGAAGACCTTCGTGTCCTGCAGCATTCCCTCGAGCTCGAGGCACAGCTTGGCCCCGTCGACGGCGATCTGCTTCACGCCCTCGCGGTCGGAGCGGAACACCACGTCGCGCTGCAGCACGCTGGTGGAGTTGTAGATGTGCACGATCGCCTGCTTCGAGCCCTCGATCGACTCGAAGGTGCGGCGGATGAGGTGGTCGCGGCACTGCGTCAGCACCTGGATGGTGACGTCGTCGGGGATGAGATCCTCGTCGATCAGCTTGCGCACGAAGTCGAAGTCGAGCTGGCTCGCCGACGGGAAGCCGACCTCGATCTCCTTGTAGCCCATCTGCACCAGCAGCTGGAACATCTTCAGCTTGCGGTCGGGCGTCATCGGGTCGATGAGGGCCTGGTTGCCGTCGCGCAGGTCGACGGCACACCAGCGGGGTGCGCGCTCGATGCGCTTCGACGGCCACGTGCGATCGGGGAGATCGACCTTGATCTGCTCGTGGTACGGGGTGTAGCGGTGCGCCGGCATCCCGGACGGCTGCTGCATGTTCTTCATCGTTCGCTCCTGTCGCTTGCTCCTGAGGTCCGGGCAGGACGGCCACCGCGACGAGGAAGCCCGGGGTTCAGGCCTCGTCGCGGCGACGAAGGAGCAGCGCGCTCTGCATGCGATCAGACTACACCTGGTCATGCCCCCGGCCGGGTGCGCGGCCGCGCATCGAGCAGCGCGACCGGCGCTACGCCCGCTCGCCCGCCAGGCCGTGCTCGTAGGCGAAGACCACCAGCTGCACGCGGTCGCGGAGCCCCAGCTTCGCCAGGATGCGCGAGATGTGGGTCTTCACGGTGGCCTCGGCGACGAACTCGCTGCGCGCGATCTCGGTGTTCGACAGCCCCTTCGCGGCGAGCCCGAAGATCTGCCGCTCCCGGTCGGTGAGCACTGAGAACGCCGCCGGCGCCGACTGCCGCTGCCGCCCGAACGCCTTGAACAGCTCGCGGGTGGCGCTCGCCGCGACCACTTCGTTGCCGGCGTGCACCGTGCGGATCGCCGCCAGCACCAGCTCGGGCTCGGCGTCCTTCAGGATGAAGCCGGATGCGCCCGCTCGGATCGCGCGCGCCGCCGCCTCGTCGAGGTCGAAGGTGGTGAGCACCACCACGCGCACCTGCGGCTGCGCCGCGACGATGCGCGCGGTCGCCGAGATGCCGTCGAGCACCGGCATGCGCACATCCATGAGCACGACGTGCGGCTGCTGCTCGTCGGCGAGCCGCGCCGCCTGCGCGCCGTCGGCAGCCTCGCCGACGCAGAAGAGGTCGGGCTGCGACTCGACGAGCATGCGGATGCCGCTGCGGAACAGCGCCTGGTCGTCGACGATGAGCACCCTGATCACGACGCTCCCCTCACTGCAGCCCGGCCGGGAACGCCGCGCGCACCCGGAACCAGCCGTCGTCGATGCCCGCCCACAGCTCGCCGCCCGCGATCCGCGCGCGCTCGTGCATGCCGCGCACGCCGTGGCCGGGCTCGCCGGGCGCTGCGAGCAGCCGGTTGTGCACGTCGAGCACGATGCCGCTGCCGCCCGGCGGCCCGGCGCCGAGTTTCCCGGCGCCGAGCAGCCGCACATGCACGGGCTGCGTGCGATCGCCGTGGCGGAGCGCGTTCGTGAGCGCCTCCTGCAGGATGCGGTAGGCGGCGATGTCGGCGGTGCGCGGCAGCGCCTGCTTGCCACCCACCCGCTCGAGCCGCACGTCGAGGCCTGCCGCGCGCATCCGCTCGATGAGCACGTCGAGGCCGTCGAGCGACGCGACCGGGTCGGGCGCCTCGCTGTGGCGCAGCTGCGCCAGCAGCAGCCGCACGTCGCCGAGCGCCTGCTTGGCGGTGCCCGCGATGGTCTCGAGCGACGCGTCCTTCGCCGCGGGGTCGGCCGTGTAGCGCGCGCCGTTGGCCTGCGCGATGACGACGGCGAGCGAGTGGGCGACCACGTCGTGCATGTCGCGGGCGAGCGCCGCCCGCTCCTCCTCCTGGTCGGCGCGGCGCAGCGAGACCTGCGCGACCTCGGTGGCGGCCTCGGTGGTGGCCGCGGCGGCCACGCCCCAGCCGATGAGGATCGCGACGCCGAACAGCAGCATCGGCGGAATCCACAGCAGGGCGATCGCGTCGAGGATGCCGAATCCGACGTCGACGCCGACGAGCCCCGTCGCGACCGCGAACCAGGTCGCCGCGAGCAGCGACGCCAGGAAGGCCAGGCCGAAGCCGGCCAGCCTGCCGGGCCAGCGGCTGAAGCGGCCGACGGAGTAGAGGATCACGAGCACGCCGAACCAGAGCGGGAAGAGCCACGCCTGCAGCGCGACGTGCGCGGCCGCCAGCAGCGTCAGCCCCGCGAGCGCGATCACCGGGTAGCGGCGCCGCACCAGGATCGCGCCGGCCAGCGCCGGCGTGACCACCAGCGCGAGCGCGGTGCCGGTCTGCTGGGCGAGCGCGACCGTGAGCAGCAGCGTCGGCACCCCCAGGATGCCGAGCGTCACGGCCGCCAGCAGCCCGTCGGCCGCGAGCGTGCGGCGCGTGATCGGCGGATGCGTCGCACCGGTCGGAGCGGGGAGCTCGACGCGGTCGACGGGTGCGGTGGTCACGGGGATCAGCGTAGGACGGGGCTCGCGAGCCGCCGCCCGCCGCAGCCGGGAATCATCCCCTCGGCGGAGGGCGGCGGGCGGAGGTCGGCAGGCACTCGGTCGCGATGGATAGGCTCGGCCTCCTGCAACGGCGCAGCTGACAGAAGACCGAGGTCACGTGGACGACAGCATCATCGACACCGCCGCCCGTCGACCGGAGACCACCGGCGGCGCCGGCCGGCTCGCTGTCGCCGCCGCCGCGCTGCGTGCCGCGGCGCGGCTCCGGCTCGTGGAGCCCGAGATCCGCGGCCTGCACCACGTGGTGCGGCGCGGCGACGTCTGCTTCGACGTGGGGGCCGCGTACGGCATGTACACGTTCCCGCTCGCCGACCTCGTCGGCCCGAGCGGATCGGTGCACAGCTTCGAGCCGCAGCGGCGCCCGCGGGCGCTGCTCGCCGCCGCGCGGGGTGCGCTCGGCGCGCCGCGGCACATCCGGCTCTCGGCATCGGGGCTCGGGCGCATCCCCGGCCACCTGCCGATGGTGCTGCCCGTGCGCTACGGGCTGCCGATCAGCGGGCATGCGCACCTCGCCGACGGCCTGGCGGCGGCGTCCGCCCGGGGCGGCGCCTCGACCCGGCCCATCCGCGTGCCCGTGACGACGGTCGACGAGGTGTGCGCGGCGCGCAGCATCGAGCGCGTGCACTTCATCAAGGCCGACGTCGAGGGCTTCGAGCCCGAGGTGCTGCACGGCGCGGCGAACGTGCTCGAGCGCGACAGGCCGGCGCTGCTGCTCGAGATCGAGGATCGTCACCTGTCGCGCTACGGGCGCACGGCGGCCGAGCTGAGCGGCAGCCTGCGCGATCGCGGCTACGCCATGTCGACATGGCGGGGCGAGCGCTGGCAGCCGGCCGAGCAGGTGGTGCTGGGCACCCGGAACTACCTGTTCACGGCCGGGTCGGGAGCGCTCGCGGGCCGAGGGTCTCGATACGCGCGCTTCGCGTGCTACTCGACCTTGAGTCCTCCGTCGTCAACGCCGCTTCGCGGCATTGACGGCTCCGGACTCAAAATCCGAAGCGGCCCAGCTGCTTCGGGTCGCCCTGCCACTCCTTCGCGATCTTCACCCGCAGGTCGAGGTGCACCTGCGTGCCGAGGATCCGCTCGATCTCGACCCGGGCATCCGCCCCCACCTGTCGCAGCCGCGAACCGCCCTTGCCGATCACGATGCCCTTCTGGCTGTCGCGCTCGACCCACAGGTTGGCGTAGACATCGGTGAGGTCGCGGCCCTCGCGCGGCACGATGTCGTCGATCGTGACCATGATCGAGTGCGGCAGCTCGTCGCGCACGCCCTCGAGCGCGGCCTCGCGGATCACCTCGGCGACCCGCACGGCCACCGGCTCGTCGTGCGTGGTCTCGGCCTCGTAGAGCGGCGGCCCCTCGGGCAGCATCCCGACGATCGCGTCGATGAGCACGTCGAGCTGCGTGCCGGCCACCGACGACAGCGGCACCACGGCATCCCACTCGCGCAGCTCGTTCACCTCGAGCAGCTGCTGCGCGGTGCGCTCGCGCGACGCGGCGTCGGTCTTCGTGACCACCGCGATCTTCCTGGCGCGCGGGAAGCCCTCGAGCTGCTGGTCGATGTAGCGGTCGCCCGGCCCGATGGGCTCGTCGGCGGGCACGCACAGGCAGATGATGTCGACGTCGCCGAGCGTCGTCTGCACGACCGCGTTCAGCCGCTTGCCGAGCAGCGTGCGGGGCTTGTGCATGCCGGGCGTGTCGACGATCACGACCTGCGCGTCGTCGCGGTGCACGATGCCGCGGATCGCGTGCCGGGTGGTCTGCGGCTTCGACGAGGTGATGGCGATCTTCTCGCCCACGAGCGCGTTCATCAGCGTCGACTTGCCGGCGTTCGGCCGGCCGACGAAGGTCACGAATCCGCTGCGGTGGGGCTGCTGGGCGTCGGTCATGCGTCTGCCTCTGTCTCGCTCATGGGCCCCGCGGTGCGCGAGACCTCCATCTCGCCGGCGTTGCGGCCGCGCCCGTCGAGCGAGCGCACCTCGATGCGCAGGCCGTGCACGTGCACGACGTCGCCGACCTCGGTGATGCGGCCGAGCTCCTTCTGCACGAGTCCGCCGACGGTGTCGACATCCTCGTCGTCGAGCGTCAGGTCGAAGAGGTCGCCGAGCTCGTCGATCTGCAGCCGTGCCGAGACGACCCACACGCCGGTGCCGGCCTCCACGATCTCGCTGCGGCCCCGGTCGTGCTCGTCGTGGATCTCGCCGACGAGCTCCTCCACGAGGTCCTCGAGCGTGACGAGCCCGGCGATGCCGCCGTACTCGTCGACGACCATCGCCACGTGCACGCGCTCCAGCTGCATGAGCGCGAGCGTGTCGTCGGCCTTCTTCGACTCGGGCACCATGATCGCCGGGCGCGCCAGGTCTGCGGCGGTCTCGGATGCGTCGGGTCGCCACGTGCGGGAGCGCACCACGTCGCGCAGGTACAGGATCCCGTCGATCTCGTCGGTCGACTCCCCCACCACCGGCATGCGCGACAGCCCGTTGTCGAGGAACATGCGCAGCGCGTCCTGCGCCGACTCGTCGCGCTCGACGACGATCATGTCGGGCCGCGGCACCATCACCTCGCGCACGAGCGTCTCGTTGAACTCGAAGATCGAGTGGATCAGCTCGCGGTCGTCGTCCTCGAGCACATCGGACTCAGCGGCGGCGTCGACCATCGACAGCAGCTGCGCCTCGGTCGTGAAGGCCGTCTCGCGCTGGCGCCCAGGGGTGACCTTGTCGCCGACGGTCGCGACCAGGATCGCGACCGGCCCCATCAGCACGCGCCAGAAGCGCAGGAAGCGGGCGGATGCGCGCAGCAGCGCGACCGCGTGCGTGCGGCCGACGGCACGGGGGCTGGTGCCGACCAGCACGAACGAGATGACGATCATGGCACCGCCGGCGATGAGCAGCGTCACCCACCACTCCGTGACCAGCGAGTCGACGGCGAGGGTGATGAGCACCGCGGCGACCGTCTCGCACATGATGCGGCCGAACTGCAGCGTCATCACGTGGCCGCGCAGGTCGTCGGCGATCGCGATCAGCGCCCTCGCACGGCGCGACGTGAGCGCAGCCTCCTGCAGCTCGGCGCGCGAGACGACGCTGAGCGCGGCGTCGCACGCGGCGAGCCAGGCGCCGAACGCGATCAGCAGCGCCGCGGCGGCGAAGAGGAGGGTCTCGAACATCAGTCGGCGCGGCCGGGCGCGCCCGCGTCTCGCTCCTCGAACGCCGCGAGCAGGCGGTCCTGCAGCTGGAACATCTCGTCGCGCTCCGAGGGCTCGGCGTGGTCGAAGCCGAGCAGGTGCAGCAGCCCGTGCGTGGTCAGCAGGCGCAGCTCGGTCATCAGGCTGTGGCCGGCCTCGATCGCCTGCTGCTGCGCCACCTCGGGGCAGAGCACGATGTCGCCGAGCAGCCCCGCGGGCGTCACGCGATCCTGCACCCCGGGGCGCAGCTCATCCATGGGGAACGATAGCACGTCGGTCGGCCCGGGCTCGTCCATCCACTGCACGTGCAGCTGCTCCATCGCCGCCACGTCGACGAGCACGATCGACACGTCGGCGTCGGGGTGCACGAACAGGCGCTCGAGGTCGAACGCGACGAGCCGCACGAGCTGCGCCTCGTCGACGGATGCGTCGGTCTCGTTGAGCAGGTCGATCGCCATCAGTTCCTCCCGCGGCGGGCGTGGTGCGACTGCTGCTGGGCGCGCGTCTGGCGGGCCATGACGCGCTGGTCGTGGGCGGTGTACGCGTCGACGATCTCGCCGACCAGCGTGTGCCGCACGACGTCGGCGCTCGTGAGCATCGCGAAGTGGATGTCGTCGATGCGGCCGAGCACCGACTGGGCGATCTGCAGGCCAGACGTGCCGGCGGGCAGGTCGACCTGGGTGGCGTCGCCGGTGACGACCATCTTCGAGCCGAAGCCGAGGCGGGTGAGGAACATCTTCATCTGCTCGGGCGTCGTGTTCTGCGCCTCGTCGAGCACGATGAACGAGTCGTTGAGGGTGCGGCCGCGCATGTAGGCGAGCGGCGCGACCTCGACCACGCCGGTGGCGAGCAGCTTCGGCACGAGCTCGGGATCCATCATCTCGTTGAGCGCGTCGTAGAGGGGTCGCAGGTAGGGGTCGATCTTGTCGGTCAGCGTGCCGGGCAGGAAGCCCAGCCGCTCGCCGGCCTCGACCGCGGGGCGAGTCAGGATGATGCGGCTGACCTCCTTGCGGTGCAGGGCCTGCACCGCCTTCGCCATCGCGAGGTAGGTCTTGCCGGTGCCTGCCGGGCCGATGCCGAAGACGATCGTGTGGTCGTCGATCGAGTCGACGTAGGCGTGCTGGCCCTCCGTCTTCGCGCGGATCGACTTGCCGCGCGACGTGAGGATCACCTCGCCGATCGCGTCGCTGAGGCTGCGCGAGGAGTCCTGGCGCAGGATGCGCGACCCCTCCGACACCTCGGACTGGCTGAGGCTCGTGCCCTGCCGCACGAGGTCGACGAGTTCCTGCACGAGGCGCGTGGCGATCTCGACCTCCTCCTCGGGGCCCTCGAGCGTCACGAGGTTGCCGCGCACCGCGACGCGCACCGCAGGGTGCTCGTGCTCGAGCCGCGTCAGCAGGCGATCCTGCGGCCCGAGCAGCCGCACCATCTCGATGCCGTCGATCTCGATCGACTGCGATGCGTCAGGCAAGCGAGCCCTCTCCGAGCGAACCGGCGAGCACGTGGGCGTGCGCGTGGAAGACCGTCTGGCCGGCCAGCTCGCCGGTGTTGAACACGAGGCGGAAGTCGCCGCCGTCGCCGCGCTCGCGCGCGATCGCCCTGGCCGCCTGCACCATCTCGGCCAGCAGCTCGGGATCGCCCTGCGCGAGCTCGACGACATCGCGGTAGCGCGGGGTCTTCGGCACCACCAGCACGTGCATGGGCGCCTGCGGGTTGCTGTCGGTGAACGCGATGATGCGCTCGTTCTCGAGCACGATCTCGGCGGGGATCTCGCGGGCGATGATCTTCTCGAAGACGGTGGGCTCAGCCATGGGGCCAGCCTACCTTCGCCTCGCTCACCAGCGACCGAGCCGCGACGACAGCGCAGCGATCGCCGCGAGGCCTGCGGTCGAGGTGCGCAGCACGTGGTCGCCGAGCCGGGCGCGCACGGCGCCGGCCGCATCGAGCCGCTCGAGCTCGCCCGCGTCGATGCCGCCCTCGGGGCCCACGACCAGCAGCAGGTCGCGGTCGAGCGGCACCTCGTTGATCGAGCCGGGCGCGGTCGGGTCGAGCACGACCAGCCGCCACTCGGCCGCGAGCCGCGCGAGCCCCTCGGTGTCGACGACGGCGCCGACCTCGGGCAGCCTCGGGCGGATCGCCTGCTTGCCGGCCTCGCGCACCACCTTGCGCCAGCGCTCGAGCGACTTCTCGCCGCGCTCGCCCTTCCACTGCACGACGCTGCGGCGCGCCTGCCACGGCACGATCGCGTCGACGCCCAGCTCGGTCGACGCCTGCACGGCGAGCTCCGCGCGATCGCCCTTGGCGAGCGCCTGCGCGAGGCCGATACGCGGCGCGGGTGCCTCGACCGTCTCGACGCGCTGCAGCACGACCGTCACCGCCTCGCGCTGGGCCGCCTCGATGACGCCCTCGGCGAGCACCCCGGCACCGTCACTGACGAGCACCCGCTCGCCGCGACGCATCCGCGAGACGACGGCGGCGTGGTGCGCCTCCTCGCCCGTCAGCGTCACGACGTCGCCGACCTCGGCACCCGCGAGCGCGTCGTGCCAGTAGCAGTGGGCCATCAGAGGCGCAGTCGGTCGCGCATCTTCGCGAAGAGGCCCTGCTTGAACTGCGCCAGGTGCGGCGCGGGCGCCTTGGTGCGCTCGCGGAGCTCGCGCAGCAGCTCCTCGGCGCGGCGGTCGAGCTTCTGCGGCGTCACCACCTGCACGCCCAGCTTCAGGTCGCCGCGACCCGAGCCGCGCAGCCGCGTCACGCCCCGGTCGGCGATCGTGAGGATGTCGCCCGACTGCGTGCCGGGCCGCACCTCGACGTCGACCGGGCCGTCGATGCCCTCGACCGTCGCGCGGGCGCCGAGCGCCGCGTCGGGCATCGACACCTCGACGGTGCCGAGCAGGTCGTCGCCGCTGCGCGAGAAGACGTCGTGGTGGCGCACGTTGATCTCGAGGAAGAGCGTGCCGGCCGGCCCGCCCGCCTCGCCGACCTCGCCCTGGCCGGGCAGCTGGATGCGCAGGCCGGTGTCGACGCCCGCGGGCAGGTCGACCGGGATCGTGCGCTCCGCGCGCACGCGGCCGTGACCGGCGCAGGTGGGGCACGGCTCGGGGATGGTCGTGCCGTAGCCCTGGCAGGCGGCGCAGGGCTGCGAGGTGACGACGTTGCCGAGCAGCGAGCGCACCTGGCGCTGCACGTGGCCGGAGCCGCCGCACATCGTGCAGGTCTGCACGCCGGTGCCGGGCGCGGTGCACGCGCCGTTGCAGGTCTCGCACAGCACCGCGGTCTGCACGCGCAGGTCGCGGTGCACGCCGAACACGACATCGGCGAGGTCGAGGTCGACGCGCAGCAGGCTGTCCTGCCCCGCCTGCCGACGCGAGCGCGGACCGGCGGAGCGGCCACCGCCGAAGAACTGCTCGAAGATGTCGCCGAAGCCGAAGCCGCCGGCGCCCACCGAGGGGCCGCGGTCGTACTCCGCGCGCGACTGCGCGTCGCCCAGCACGTCGTAGGCGTGCGTGACGTCCTTGAACCGCTCCGACGCCTCCGGGCTCGGGTTCACATCGGGGTGCAGCTCGCGCGCAAGCCGGCGGTAGGCCTTCTTGATGTCGTCCTGGCTGGCGTCGCGCTCGACGCCCAGTGTCTCGTAGTGGTCGCTCACTCAGTCCTCGCTCAGCAGCCGCGTCAGGTAGCGCGCAACTGCGCGCACCGCGGCCATGTTCCCTGCGTAATCCATCCGGGTGGGGCCCAGCACGCCCACGTGCCCGTCGCTGCCGTCGGCGCTGTAGGTCGAGGCGACGATCGACGCCTCGCCCAGCGGGCCCGCGAGCTCGCGCCCGATGCGGGTCACCACTTCGCCGTCGCTGCCCATCTCGTCGAACAGGCGCAGCAGCGTCACCTGCTCCTCGATCGCGTCGAGCACCGGCGTGACGGTGCCCTGGAAGTCGCGCTCCTCGCGCACGAGGTTGGCGGTGCCCGCCATGACGATGCGGTCGCCGCCGGTGCCGTGCAGCATCTCGGTCAGCGCGTGCGCGACCGCGGCAGTCGCGTCGTGCAGGGCCTTGGGGGCGGATGCGGCTGCCCCGGCCAGGCGCTCCAGCGCATCGTTGGGTGCGAGGCCGTCGACCGTCTCGGTGAAGGCCCGCCCGAGCGCGGTGGCCTGCTCGGGATCGATGTGCTGGCCCGTGTCGAGGACTCGCTGCTCCACCCGGCCGGAGTCGAGGATGAGCACGGCGAGCACCTTCGTCTCGGAGACCGCGACCAGCTCGACCCGACGCACGACGCCGGGACGGCGCAGCGGCACCTGCACGAGCGCGACCTGGTTCGTCAGCGACGAGAGCAGCCGGGCAGTGCGGGCGAGCACGTCGTCGCGGTCGACCGACTCGTCGAGGAACCTGGTGATGGCCAGGCGCTGGGCGCCGGTGAGCGGCTGCATGCGCTGCAGCCGGTCGACGAAGACGCGGTAGCCCTTGTCGGTGGGCACGCGACCCGACGACGTGTGCGGCGCGACGATCAGCTCCTCCTCCTCGAGGAGGGCCATGTCGTTGCGGATGGTGGCGGCGGAGACGCCGAACGCGTGGCGCTCGACGATCGACTTCGAGCCCACAGGCTCCCGCATCGCCACGTAGTCCTGCACGATCGCGCGAAGGACCTCGAGGCCGCGATCCGAGACCATCGCGCTCCCTCCCCCTGGCACTCTCATCTGCTGACTGCCAATCCTATCGCGCCGTCCGGCGGTTCCCATGGCGCGCACAGCCTCGACGGCGGACAATGGGCGCTGCGGAGCCGTCTCGGCGGGCCGCACGACGATCTCATGAAAGGCACGCCATGTCCGATCCCAACGCTCCGCGTCGCGAGGAGCAGCACGATCCCGCCGACGGTCCCGTGGAGGGCTTCTCCGTGACGGACGAGCAGCACGCCGCACCCAGCGCCCCCGCGCTCGGCGAGCCCGCGCAGTCGTTCTCGTCGCCCGGCGACGCCCCGGGGCCGCGGGCCGACGCGGTGAGCGATGCGCCCGGCCAGCCCGCGTTCAGCTCCGGCGATGCCGCCGGCCAGGAGTGGCAGCACGGTCAGCACCAGCCCGAGGGCGGGCAGGTGCCCGCCGCCGACTTCGGCCAGACCCCGTCCTCCGACTACGGCCAGCCCGCCTCGAGCGCTCCGCAGTTCGGCGCGGTGCCGCCGTCGCAGCCCTACAACCAGCAGCAGCAGCAGCCCGGCAGCGCGCCCTCCTACGGCCAGTCGGCGCCGGGCCAGTCGGCACCGGGCCAGTCGGCGCCGGGCCAGGCAGGCGCTCCGTTCGGGCAGCAGCCGCCCTACGGCGCTCCCGCAGGCAGTGCGCCCCAGTACGGCCAGCAGCAGTACGGCGCGCCCGGTCAGCCGCAGTACGGCGCTCCGGGTCAGCCGCAGTACGCGGCCGCTGCGCCCATGTCGCCGGTCGATGAGAAGAACGCCGGCATGTGGGGGCACCTCTCGGGCCTCTCGACCATCGTCACCGGCGGCTGGGGCGGCTGGATCGGCCCGCTGATCGTCTTCCTCATCTACAAGGACCGCAGCGCGTTCGCGAAGCAGGAGTCGAAGGAGGCGCTGAACTTCGGCATCTTCATGACGCTCCTCACGATCGGGTTCATCATCGTGGGCACCCTCCTGAGCGTCGTCGGCATCGGCGTCATCTTCCTGATCTTCTACTGGCTGCCCGGCCTGATGCAGGTGATCTTCTCGATCATCGGCGCCATGCGGGTCAACAACGGCGGCTCCTACCGCTACCCGTTCAACTGGCGGCTCGTGAAGTAGGCACCGACCCAGACCAGCAGCCCAGGGCAGCAGCTCAGGGCAGCAGGCGGCGCACCACAGCGTCGGCCAGGAGCCGCCCTCGCAGCGTCGGGACCACCCGGCCGGCGAGGGCGGCTCTGCCGTCCACCAGCTGCTCGGCCACGAGGCCCGCCACCGCGCGCCGGCCCTCGGGCTCGAGCAGGTCGATCGGCAGACCTTCCGCGATGCGCGACTCCAGCAGCACGCGCTCGACGCGCCGCGTCTCGTCGTCGAGCACCTCGCGCGCGAGCGCCGGCGAGGCCCCCGCCAGCAGCCGGTCGCGGTAGGCGGCGGGATGCTTCACGTTCCACCAGCGCACGCCGCCGACGTGGCTGTGCGCGCCCGGCCCGAAGCCCCACCAGTCGTGCCCGCGCCAATAGGCGAGGTTGTGCCGCGCGACCCGGTCGCCGCGCGCCCAGTTGGAGACCTCGTACCAGGTGTAGCCCGCGGCGCCCAGCGACGCATCCGCCGCCTCGTACATCGCCGCCTGCAGATCGTCGTCGGGCGCCACCAGCTCGCCGCGGCGGATGCGACGGGCCAGGGCCGTGCCCTCCTCGACGATCAGCGCGTAGGCCGACACGTGGTCGGGAGCCATCGCGATCGCCGCGTCGAGCGAGCGCTGCCAGTCGGCCAACGACTCCCCCGGTGCGCCGTAGATGAGGTCGATGCTGACCTCCAGGCCCGCCTCGCGCGCCCAAGCGACGACCCGCGGCACCCGCTCGGGATCGTGCGTGCGGTCGAGCGCGGCGAGCACGTGCGGCACGGCCGACTGCATGCCGAACGAGACGCGGGTGACGCCGCCTGCCTTCAGCTGGGCGAGGCCGGCGGCATCGATCGAGTCGGGGTTCGCCTCGACGGTGACCTCCGCGCCCTCGGCCAGGCCGAACGCATCCGTCACCGCCTGCAGCATCGCCACCAGGTCGCCCGAGGGCAGCAGCGTGGGCGTGCCGCCGCCGAAGAAGACCGTCTGCATCGGGCGCAGCGGTCCCAGCTCGGCGAGCGACTCGCGGGCGAGCGCCACCTCGGCCGCCACGTCGGAGGGATAGCCGGCGCGCGTGGCGCCGCGCAGCTCGTCGGCCGTGTAGGTGTTGAAGTCGCAGTAGCCGCACCGCACCGAGCAGAACGGCACGTGGATGTAGGCGCCGAACGGCCCGTCGGCCGCAGTGCCCGCCGGCAGCCGGCCGTCAGCCGGTGCGGCCTCGCCCTCCGGCAGCCTGCCCATCGTCAGCGGACGTCGATCGACCGCAGCACATCCATGTAGCGGTCGTGGTACTTCGCGCGCAGCGCCTTGCTGATCGGCGTGCCCAGCTTCGACCACCAGGCCGCCTCGCGCACGATGGCGCGGAAGTGCAGGAAGACGGTCTCGTCCTCGGCGATCTCGATCGTGAAGCGCTCCTCGCCGGCCTCCGGGTGCCCCTCGAGGGTGCCGATGATGACGCCGTGGCTGTCGGCCTCCTCCTCGACCGCGATGACGCGCATCGGGGCGTGGATCTGGAAGCCGAGCACACGGATGCGCTGGTCGACCGAGTCGCCCGGCTGCAGGAACGGCTCGCCGTCGGGGCCGAAGTCCTGCTGCGGCTCGATGCTCGCGGGACGGCTCGCGTCGTTGCCGTCGAATCCGACGGGGCGGTAGACGGTGCCCTCCTCGGTGCCGACCACGTCGACCTCGATGCCGGCGAGCCGCTGGATCTTCCAGGTGCGCAGCGCCGCGACGGCCGCGTCGAAGCGCGGGCGCCCGTGGCCGATGCGCGCGCGCCGCTGCACGACGTCGAAGCCCTTCGGCGGGAAGCGCGTGAAGTCGAAGTGGGCGGTGGCGCCCACGGCGCCGTAGTTCGTGGCGCGATCGCGGATCTCGGTCACTTGGCGTCCTTCTTCGTCTCGCCGGTCGAGAGCGCGGCGATGAACGCCTCCTGGGGGACCTCGACGCGGCCGACCATCTTCATGCGCTTCTTGCCCTCCTTCTGCTTCTCGAGGAGCTTGCGCTTGCGGGTGATGTCGCCGCCGTAGCACTTCGCGAGCACATCCTTGCGGATGGCGCGGATCGTCTCGCGGGCGATGATGCGGGCGCCGATCGCGGCCTGGATCGGCACCTCGAACTGCTGGCGCGGGATCAGCTCGCGCAGCTTGCCGGCCATGAGCACGCCGTAGGCGTAGGCCTTGTCGCGGTGCACGATGGCGCTGAACGCATCCACCTGCTCGCCCTGGAGCAGGATGTCGACCTTCACCAGGTCGCCCTCCTCCTCGCCGTCGAGCTCGTAGTCGAGCGAGGCGTAGCCCTGCGTACGCGACTTCAGCTGGTCGAAGAAGTCGAACACGATCTCGCCCAGCGGCAGCCGGTAGCGCAGCTCGACGCGGTCGGCAGAGAGGTACTCCATGCCGCCGAGCGTGCCGCGGCGGGTCTGGCAGAGCTCCATGATCGCGCCGACGTAGTCCTTGGGAGCGAGGATCGTCGCCTTCACCATCGGCTCGATCACCGAGTGGATCTTGCCGTCGGGGAACTCGCTCGGGTTCGTGACGATGTGCGCCTGACGGTCCTCGGTCTCGACCTGGTAGACGACGCTCGGGGCGGTGGCGATGAGGTCGAGGTTGAACTCGCGCTCGAGGCGCTCGGTGATGATCTCGAGGTGCAGCAGGCCCAGGAAGCCGCAGCGGAATCCGAACCCGAGCGCCACCGAGGTCTCCGGCTCGTAGACGAGCGCAGCATCCGACAGCTTGAGCTTGTCGAGCGCCTCGCGCAGCACCGGGTAGTCGCTGCCGTCGATCGGGTAGAGGCCCGAGAACACCATCGGCTTCGGGTCGGCGTAGCCCTTGAGCGGCTCGGTCGCAGGGTTGCGGAAGGTGGTGACCGTGTCGCCGACCTTCGACTGGCGCACGTCCTTGACGCCCGTGATCAGGTAGCCGACCTCACCGACCGCGAGGCCCTTCGCGGGGATCGGGTCGGGGCTCGAGACGCCGATCTCGAGCAGCTCGTGGCGGGCGCCGGTCGACAGCATCGTGATCTGCTCGCGCGGCTTCAGCGCGCCGTCGATCATGCGCACGTAGGTGACCACGCCGCGGTACGAGTCGTAGACGGAGTCGAAGATCATCGCGCGGGCGGGGCCGTCGACGTCGCCCTGCGGTGCCGGCACGCTGCGCACGACTCGGTCGAGCAGCGCCTCGACGCCCATGCCGGTCTTGCCGCTCACGCGCAGGACGTCGTCGGGGTCGCCGCCGATCAGGCCCGCGATCTCGGCCGCGTACTTCTCGGGGTCGGCGGCCGGCAGGTCGATCTTGTTCAGCACCGGGATGATCTCGAGGTCGTTCTCCATCGCCAGGTAGAGGTTGGCGAGGGTCTGCGCCTCGATGCCCTGCGCGGCGTCGACCAGCAGGATCGCGCCCTCGCAGGCGGCGAGCGAGCGGGAGACCTCGTAGGTGAAGTCGACGTGCCCGGGGGTGTCGATCATGTTCAGCGCGAAGGTCTCGCCGTCGAGCGCCCACGGCATGCGCACGGCCTGCGACTTGATCGTGATGCCGCGCTCGCGCTCGATGTCCATGCGGTCGAGGTACTGGGCGCGCATGTCTCGGCCGTCGACGACGCCCGTCAGCTGCAGCATCCGGTCTGCCAGCGTCGACTTGCCATGGTCGATGTGCGCGATGATGCAGAAGTTGCGGATGCTCGCCGGATCGGTCGAGGCAGGCTGGAGTGCCTTGGTCGCTCGGGGGCTCACGGGTCCTTCTCGATGGGGGGGTGCGGAAACCACCATTCTTCCACAGCGGATGGGTTGCTCGCGTTGCGAGGGCGCCCCGGCCGCTGGTAGAGTCGTTCGTTGGCTTCCCCTTCTTCCGCGCGCCTGGCGTGCGAGGGCGGGTCGCGGCGGGCTCAGGCGAGCGCAAGCCGCCGCCATTCATTCGACAGCAGAGAAGGACACCACACGTGGCGAACATCAAGTCGCAGATCAAGCGCATCCTCACCAACCAGAAGGCGACCGACCGCAACCGCGCCGTCAAGAGCGAGCTCAAGACGGCCGTGCGCGAGGCGAAGAAGGCCATCGCCGCCGGCGACAAGGCCGTCGCGCAGCAGAAGGTCGCCGTCGCGGCCCGCAAGCTCGACAAGGCTGTGTCGAAGGGCGTCATCCACCGCAACCAGGCCGCGAACCGCAAGTCGGCCATCGCGAAGGCTGCCTCGTCGCTCTGAGCTGACCGCTGCACGAAGGGGACCCTGCGGGGTCCCCTTCGTCGTTGTGGGCAACGCGCGTGGGCGCCCCGCCACGGCCCGCCGCGCTGAGTGGCGCCCCCGGTGCCTGAGTGGCGCCCCCGGCACCTGAGTGGCGGCCCCGGCACCTGAGTGGCGCCTCGGGCAGCTGAGTGGCGGCCCCGGCAGCTGAGTGGCGCCTCCGGCACCTGAGTGGCGGCTCCGGCACCTGAGTGGCGGCCCCGGCACCTGAGTGGCGCCTCCGGCACCTGAGTGGCGGCCCCGGCAGCTGAGTGGCGCCTCCGGCACCTGAGTGGCGGCTCCGGCACCTGAGTGGCGACTCCGGCACCTGAGTGGCGACTCCGGCAGCTGAGTGGCGCCGCGGTGCCTGATTGTCGCCTCCGTGTCGCGCCTGGCCCTCCTCTCTCAGGCGCTCGTGTGCGGTCTGCGATCGACGGCGCGTCGACGCAACGACGCCCGAAGACGCGAGCGTCCAAGCGAGCGCGGCCACACCCGCATGACGCGGAGCCGCTACTCGCATGCGGCAGCCGCCACTCACACGCGGGCGCCGCCACTCACACGCGGGCGCCGC